>DAOVPZ010000037.1 GCA_030628975.1 Candidatus Cloacimonadota bacterium | reverse complement strand
TTTTGGTGGAACATTTACTATAGCGCCTTCTAAAATTTTTAGTAATGCCTGTTGTACACCTTCTCCTGAAACATCTCTTGTAATTGAAGGAGCTTCAGATTTTCGTGCAATCTTATCAATTTCATCAATATAAACTATTCCCCTTTCAGTTTTTTCAATGTTATAATCCGAAATTTGAAGTAATCTTACAAGAATATTTTCAACATCTTCTCCAACATATCCAGCTTCTGTAAGAGTAGTTGCATCTGCAATTGCAAAAGGAACTTTTAAAAATTTAGCTAATGTCTGAGCTAAGAGAGTTTTTCCAGTTCCAGTCGGACCAATCATAATAATATTGCTTTTTTCAAGTTCAACATCCTTGACTAATTTCTGTTTAAAAATACGCTTATAATGATTATAAACAGCTACAGAAATAGTTATTTTAGCTTGTTCTTGACCAATAACATACTGATCCAAATAACCTTTTATTTCTTTTGGTGTTGGAAGAATGAAATTTTCATCAGCCTTCTTTTCCTTATCCTTCTCAAGAATTGTATAACAAATGGAAATACAATTATCACAGATGTTACCATTAATACCACGGATAAGCTTTTTTACCTCACTTCTTGTTTTGCCACAAAAGGAACATTTAAAATTTTCCATTTTAGCCTCCTTCGAAGAATTTATCCCTTTTGGGGATTTATTTCCTTTTATTAATTACTTCGTCAATAATTCCATATTTTTTTGCTTCATCCGCACTCATAAAGAAATTTCTATCTGAATCACTTTCAATCTTTTCAATGGGTTGTCCTGTATGTATATGTAGAATTTTATTGATTCTATCTTTACTTTTAATAATCTCTTTTGCATGAATTTCAATATCAATAGCTTGTCCTTGAACACCACCCATGGGTTGATGAATCATAATCATTGAATTTGGAAGTGCAGATCTCTTCCCTTTTGTTCCAGCAGAAAGGAGCAAAGCTCCCATACTTGCTGCCTGACCAATACAAATAGTACATATATCAGGTTTAATATACTGCATTGTATCATATATTGCTAAACCAGAAGTAATAACTCCTCCAGGACAGTTAATATACATAAAAATATCATTTTTGGGATTATCTGCTTCTAAATGAAGAAGTTGGGCAATTATGGTATTCGCAACATTATCATCTAATACTGAACCAACAAATATAATTCTATCTTTTAATAATCTGGAGTAAATATCATAAGCTCTTTCACCTCTTCCAGTTTGCTCGATAACCATAGGTATTAATCTCATTTTACCTCATCATTTCTTTTCTACAAATTTTATTGTGCTTTCAATATCTTTCAATATCTTTCTATTCATAAAATCTATTTTAATAGCTTCTCTATCGATTTGCTTTTGATATAATTCTTTATATTTCTCAACTTCTATATTCATTAATTTGGCAGATTTTGTAATTTCATTGTCAATTTCATCATCATTTATTTCAATCTTTTCAAGCTCTCGCAACTTTTCAAGAATATAATAAACACGAAATTCGTTCTCTGCATATTTTTTATAAATCTCTTTTAATTTTTGAATATCTTCTTGAGAAATATTTTCATTCTTCTTAGATTGATTTATCATTCTTGAAATATAATCCTCAACTATTGATTCTGGTAACTCGAATGGATTTTCTTGAATTATTTTTTGCAAAATCAATGAACTTTTATCCTTTTCATTTTTAATTTTAACCTGTTCTTCAAATCCTTTTTTTATTTCAGCCTTTAAATCTTTTAAAGTTTTATAGTCTCCAACATCCTTGGCAAATTCATCATCTAATATGGGTAGGTCTATCTTCTTTATAGAATTTACTTTAAGAACTACATGTATTTCAGTTGGTTTTTCTTCAGGTTTTCCCGTTCTCCGTAGTCCCGATGATCCCCGATTTAATCGGGGAGGGACGAAGGATGAAGATGGAGGAAGTTCAATGATAGTTTTTATAACATCTCCTTTTGGGGCTCCTGTAAGATCTTTATCAAATTTTTCTCCAAGACTTTTTGTTCCAATTTTATAAAATCTCTCTTCTGGCTTTGAAACTTCTTCATCATCATATTTTTCAACTTGATAATAAATCAAATCATTAACTTCTATCGGGGAATCTTTATCAATAATTTTTGCATAACTTTCCTGTAATCTATTCAATTCAGTTTCTATTATCTTTTTAGTTACTTTTTCTGGCGTGAAGTTAATCTCAAAATCTCTATACTTTTTCAATTCAATTTTAGGTTTAACTTCAAATTTGAAAGCCACTTTTAAATCCTCACCAGGTTTCCAATTAAAATCCTCAAACAAGCCTTGATTTATAGGAATAACTTTCTCCTTTTCTAACTCCAATAATGCTTGCTTATAATATTTTGGAATAAATTCCTCAATATAACCTGCTTTGATCTGTTCTTCGTAGATATTCTCAATCATTTTAATTGGTGCTTTACCTTTTCGAAAACCCGGTAAAGTGAGATGATTGCGATACTTTCTAATGATCGTTTGATAGTCTATACTGACTTCATCTTTGGGAACTGTAATATTCAATTTCCTTTTGCAATCGCTCAATTTTTCCAAATCTGATTTTATCAAGTAAGCTCCTTTTTCAGAATTCTAAACATGGTGCGAAAGAGGGGATTTGAACCCCTATCCCGATACATCGAGACTGGATTCTAAGTCCAGCGCGTCTGCCAGTTCCGCCACTTTCGCATAATAAAATAAGTTAACATAATTTCTATAATTTGTCAAACACAACAATACTTATATTAAACCTTATTCCAAAAAAGCAATGTTTGCTTTTAATTTTTCAGAAGTAATTTGTAAACTTTCTTTTCGCTCTCTCTCTTTCTGTACAACATCTTCAGGTGCATTTTTAATAAAGTTCTGATTATCCAACTTTTTTATACAATTTTTCAAATTTTTCTCAACTTGTGCTAACTTTTTCAGAAGTCGTTCTCGTTCCTTTTCCAAATCAATAATACCAGTCAAAGGCATATAAATTTCAACTTCATCTACAACTGTTGTTGCTGACTTTGATGGCTTAACAACATCATCACCAATATAAATATCAGATACTTTAGCCATAACTTTCAGATAATGACGATTCTCTTGCAGAATTAATCTATCTATACCTTTTACAGCTTTAATATCAATCTTTACTTTTTCTCCAGGTGGAACATTCATATCTTTTCGGATACTTCTAATTGATGTTATAATCTTTATTATTAGCTCCATTTTTTTTGCGTCTTCTGGAAATAATTGATCCTGGTCCGCAATAGGAAACGATACTTTCATAATTGAATCATATCTAATTTCAGGATAAAACTTTTGAATTCTCTGCCATATCTCTTCTGAAATAAAGGGCATAATAGGATGAAGCATTCTTAAGGAGTAATCTAATACTTTCAACATCAAGTATTTTGCGGTTCTTTTTGATGAAATATCATCAGAATGATAAAATCTATCCTTAATAATTTCAAGATACCATGCACAATATTCATTCCAGAAAAAGTTATATAACAAATGAGCTGCATCATTAAATCTATACTCATCATAAGCTTTTGATATTTCATATATAGCAGTATGAAGACGATGTAATATCCATCTATCAACCAGGTCAACAGTAATATCTTCTGGTTCTGGCATTCCACCAATTTTTTCTGCATTAGTTATAGTAAACCTTGCTGCGTTCCAAATCTTATTTGCAAAATTCCTACCTGTCTCAACAAGAGAATCTGTATATACTACATCATTACCTTTTGGTGTATTATATACCATACTAAAACGAAGTGCGTCAGCACCAAATTTTTCTATGATGTCAATTGGGTCAGGAGAATTTCCCAATGATTTTTCCATCCTTCGCATTTGTGCATCCAATACAACACCATGCAGAAGAACGGTTTTAAAAGGAATTTCTCCAATAAATTCTAATGAGGACATAATCATTCTTGCAACCCAGAAAAAGATAATACCAGGATCAGTTACTAATAAATCTGTTGGATAGAAATAATTAAGTTCTTTTGTTTTTTCGGGCCAACCCATTGTAGAAAATGGCCAAAGCCAGGAAGAAAACCAAGTATCAAGAACATCCGGGTCTTGAGTAAATTTTTCTCCATTACATTTCATACATTTCCGGGGAGGTTCTTTTGCTACAACCATCTCTTTACAATTTTCACAATAATAAACAGGAATGCGATGTCCCCACCAAATCTGGCGAGAAATACACCAATCACGAATATTTTCCATCCAATTGTAATAAACCTTTTCCCAACGAGGTGGTTGAAATTCTATCAATCCATCTTTAACAACTTTAATTGCTTTCTTTGCCATAGGCTTCATTTTTACAAACCATTGTATTGAAAGATATGGCTCAATAACAGTATGACACCTATAGCAATGACCAAGGCTGTATGAATGCTTTTCAATCTTTTCAAGCAGTTTCCTTTCCTTTAGATCTTCTATGACCTTTTCTCTGCATTCAAAACGATTCATTCCATCATAATCAATACCAGCATTTCTATTCATAACTGCTTTTTCATCCATAATTAAAATCTGTTGCAAATTATGACGCAATCCCATCTCAAAGTCATTTGGGTCATGTGCAGGAGTTACTTTAACGCAACCTGTACCAAATTCTTTATCAACATAATCATCAGAAATTATTGGAACTTCTCTTTCAACAAGTGGAATAATAACCTTCTCCCCTATCAAATGTTTATACCTTTCATCTTTGGGGCTAACTGCAACAGCAGTATCACCAAGCATTGTTTCCGGTCTGGTTGTTGCAACAACTACAAACTCATTTGATTTATCCTTAACAGGATATTTAATATACCAAAGATGAGAATCCCTATCTTCATAATCAACTTCATCATCTGATAAAGCAGTTTCGCATCGTGGACACCAGTTTATTATATACTTCCCTTTGTATATCAGACCTTTTTCATAGAGACGGATGAAAACTTCCTGAACAGCATTTGAAAGTCCTTCATCCATTGTAAATCTTTCTCGTCTCCAATCGCAACTTGCACCTAATTTTTTTAATTGGTCAATAATTCTGCCACCTTTTTCTTCTTGCCATTTCCAGATTTGCTTTATAAGATCTTCTCTTCCAACATCATATCTGGATTTCCCCTGTTTTATCAATTCTCTTTCAACAACATTTTGAGTTGCAATACCAGCATGGTCAGTTCCTGGCAACCACAAAGTTTCATAATCTTGTAACCTTTTATATCGAATCATAATATCTTGTATTGTATTATTTAAAACATGACCCATATGTAAAATTCCAGTTACATTTGGAGGTGGAATAACAATGGTATATGGCTTCTTCTCAGTATTAATTTCTGCATTAAACAAACCCATTTCTTGCCAGAATTTATACCACCTTGATTCAATTTCTTTTGGATTATAGACTTTCTCCATCTGATCCATAGAGACTCCTTATAATAATAATTTCCTTAAGTGTCATTTATATGTCAAGTTTTGTTGAAGATATCAATCCCGATTAAATCGGGATAAACATAATGAACAGTTTTATTTTCATATTGTTAGTTAGAATATTTGATAATTTTAAAACTACAGATATTTTTATATTCCTAACAAATAATCAATATCTACTTCATTTACAGTTTCTTTTCTTAACTCTTCCAAAATTTGTTTGAATATTTGACGAACTCTTTCTCGGGACAATCCCAACTCTCTTGCGATTTGAGCAAAATTTTTTCCTTTATCATCTTCACCAAAACCAAAATACTCCTTTATTATATGTGCATCTCTTGAGCTGAGTTCACCAATTTTTTTGTTAATCTTCTCTCTTATCTTTTTCCTATAATAAATTTTTTGAGGGTCATCTTGATCCCCGCTAAAACTTCTATCAGTTACTTTATGAGCTTTAATTCTTGATAATGCATCTGGATGGTCATAAGTTCCATAAGAATGAGTAATTTCATTAAGAGAGATAACATCAGATTTTTGTGTTATTAAATCTTTAGCTTTCTTTTCTTCAATATTTACTTTTTGTGCTAATTCTTTAAGAGTAGCTTCATTACCTTCAGAAGCAAGATGCTTTTGACGAGCATCTTCGATTTTTGTTAATGTTGATATAGTCTTGGCTGGAATCCTAATTAATCTATTCTTCTCATAAATTGCATATTGTATAGCTTGTTGAATCCACCATACAGCATATGTTATTAGTTTAGTCCCTCTTTTAATATCAAACCTTTTAATTGCTTTTATAAGTCCAACATTACCTTCGCTTATCAATTCAGAAAGCGTCAATCCCTTTCCTTGAAACTTACTGGCAACTTTTACAACAAACTTCAGATTGCTTTCTATAAGCTTATTCATCGCGTATCGATCACCTTTTTGGGCATTAATAATTAAATGTTTTTCTTCTTCTCTTGATAGAGTTGGTATATTAGCAATATCTGAAAGATACTTTTGCAAGCCTTTATCGTCAGCTGGATTTTCCATTATATTTCTACAAATTTAATTTATCTTAATTAGATAACTTAGTAAATATAAACCTTAATGTAATTTATACAAATGTTTTATTCCCCGATTTTTTAATTAATAACTAAATTTTTTTCAAATAGAAACTTCTAATAATTCAAATTTTGAAAATATAATACTTAAATTAATTTATTTTAATTGCAATGTAATGATAATAATCTTTTCCAGTTAAGACATACAATAAAACCGAATTCCTATCTTCTTTCTTTAATTTATCAATAATGGAATAATAATCATCAATATCTTTAATTTCTTGATAATCAATTTCAAAAATAACATCACCTACTTTAAGTTCAGATCCATCAGCAGGTGAATCATTTACAATTTTAGAAACAACCACCCCTTCATCAGAGGAAATTTTCATTTGCTTTGCATAATCAGAATCAATATCTTGCACCTCTATACCAAGCCATTTGTATGAATCCTTTTGTTCAGAAGGTTTTTTCGCTATTTCAGTTTCAGGATAAGCTTCTAATTTTGCTTTTTTTATCAGTTCTTTTCCTTTACGAATAATTTTAATATCTACTTTTTCACCAATCTTAGAATCTGCAACTATTAACCTGAATTTGCTTACATTTTTTACGGGTTGGTCATCAAATTCTATAATAACATCTCCTTTTTTCAAACCAGCTTCATCAGCTGGAGTATCTTTTTCAACCTTGGCAATTAGAATACCTTCTAAGGAAGGAAGATTAAAACTTTCTTGTATATCTGGTGTGATTTCTTGAGGAAGAACTCCTAAATATGCTCGCTCCACATAACCTTTCTCAATTAAATCATTTATAACCTTTTTAACAATGTTAATAGGAATAGCAAATCCAATACCAATATTTCCACCACTAACTGTTGAGATTGCTGAATTTATACCAATAACCTCTCCTTTAATATCTACAAGTGGTCCACCACTATTGCCTGGATTAATAGCAGCATCTGTCTGTATATAATCTTGATAAAGAGGAGATTCTTTCCCAAATGATAAACCTGCTCTACCTTTGGCACTAACGATACCAACAGTAACAGTACCACTTAGATTTTCAGAAAAAGGACTACCAATTGCGAGTACCCAATCACCAACTTCAATATTATCAGAATCACCCAAAGGAGCAATATTAACCTCATTCCCTTTTGCAACTTCAATTTTTATTACTGCTACATCAGTTTTATTATCTAAACCAATTATTTCAGCATCATATTTTAATTTATCACTTAGAGTAACGGTTATTTCACCTTCAGTGCTTTTTCCTACAACATGATTATTGGTAAGAATATAGACATCTCTTCCATCTTGAAGTATTATAAAACCCGAACCGAAATTATAAGATTTTCTTTTATCTGGTTGAGGACCAAAAAAGAATTTAAAAAAATCATCATCGAAAGGGAAAGGTGATTTGAATTCTTTATATTGACTTTCGACCTCCCATTCAACTTTTATATTTACAACTGAGCTAAGAATATCTTTTGATATTTTCACAAAAGGGCTATGTCCTGTTTCATCTACTACTAATTGAGGTAAAGCAACTAAAGAATAAGAAAATAAAATCAATATTACCAAAGATATTACTATTGTCTTGAGTTTATACATATTTTCATTCCAAATTTTATATTTTGATTAATTTTATGCTTTTTTCACTCTACCGCTTTTAATACATTGTGTACAAACTGTCATTTTTTTTATCACCCCATCAACATTAACTCTTATTCTCTGCAAATTGGGATTCCATCTTCTTGGTGTTCTTCTGTCTGATTTACTTCTATTCTTTCCAAAAATTGGTGCCTTCCCGCATATCTCACATTTTTTTGCCATTTTAGTCTCCAAAAATTTTGCTTTTATTTAGTTGACATAATTTTAAAAATAGAAATTTTAAAGCAAGTTTTTTAAAACTATTAAAAATAATAATATTAGGATTTAAACTTTGAAAGCAATAAAAAATTGTCAAAAATTTTATATTGAAAGTTTAGGTTGTCCAAAAAATCTTGTGGATAGCGAGAAGATTGCAGCAATCTTTATTAAAAATGATTATCAAATGGTTGATAACCCTTCAGAAGCAGAAATAATTGTAATAAATACTTGT
>DAOVPZ010000045.1 GCA_030628975.1 Candidatus Cloacimonadota bacterium | reverse complement strand
GTTTGCTGCATTATTTCAGCATATAATATTGGTAGAAACATTGAGTAATAAATAATTGAATCCTCAATAAGCAAAACAACTCTTACAAAACCGTTTTTTGTATCATACTCAATATTTCTCTTATCTTCTACACTTTTTACCATAGCAAGAAAAAGTTTTGCATCCCCATGCCAGAGGAATACATCATCAATAAATTGCATTTCATTTGCATTTTTTTTAACAAGAGAAATATCAGATTGAACATTTAAGAGAAGTAGAATTGGTAAATCTGGATACTTTTCTTTGATTCTTTTGCTTAATTCAAAGGGTGTAACTTCACCTATTCGCATCATAGTAATAACCAAATCAAAAGAGCGAGTGCCAAGCATTTTTAATGCTTGTCCTCCAGTGGGTACACTTGTTATACGGGGAGCTGTACTTAAATTCAACTGTCGATATTCTCCATAGATCTGCTCTGATAATCTTCCATCCTGTTCAAAGATAAAGGCATCATAGAATGTTGAAATTAGAAGTATTTCACGAACACGATTTCTCATTAAATTGTGAAAGCTGTCTTCCCCAAATTTGAATTTATTATAATAATAATACAATTTTTCCATGTTTCTAAGCTCCTATTATATAATATCCATATTTGCGAAATGTTTTTATACTTATCAACTTATTTTGTAAACTTATTATGTAAAAAATGAAAATTAGTAAAAAAATTACTTATTTGGAAGTTTCTTATTATTAACGATCCAATATCTTTTCACAAAGAATAAATGGCTATATATTCTCAGTTATTGTTATTTGTTTTTTTTTGTTTGAAAAAGATTTGTTATAATTATAAATCTAATAATTTTTTATCAATAGCATTTGCAGCAATTCTGCCAGCACCCATTGCTTCAATGACAGTAGCAGCGCCTGTTACAATATCACCACCTGCATAAACAAATTCCTTTGAAGTTTCCATTGTCTCAGGATTTACTTCAATATATCCCCACTTATTTCTTTTTAAATCTGGAGTTGTTGAAAAGATTATTGGATTCGGACCAGCACCAATAGCAACAATAACTAAATCACAATCATGAATAAAATTTGAACCTTTAATAGGAATTGGTCTTCTTCTTCCGGAGTCATCTGGTTCACCTAATCTCATTTGAACACATTCCATTCCAATTACCCAATTCTGGTTATCTCCCATATATTTAACAGGATTTGTAAGTAGTTTGAATTCAATTCCTTCTTCTTCTGCATGACGAATTTCCTCTTCTCTTGCTGGCATTTCTTTTCTTGAACGGCGATAAACAATTGTCACTTTCTCTGCACCTGTACGAAGAGCACACCTTGCGCAGTCCATTGTTACATTTCCTCCCCCTATTACAGCAACATTTTTCCCACGAGGAAGAGGAGTATCATACTCAGGAAATTTATAAGCTTTCATAAGATTAATTCTTGTTAGATATTCATTGGCAGAGAAAATATTACACAGGTTTTCTCCTTCAATATTCATAAAACGGGGTAACCCAGCTCCAACACCAATATAAACTGCATCAAAATCTTCCAACAATTCGTTTATAGTATAAATATTTCCGATAACATGGTTTAACTCAATTTTACAGCCCAATTTTCGAAGATAATCTATTTCAAAATTAACAATTGTTTTTGGTAATCTGAATTCAGGTATGCCATAAACCAGAACACCACCAGGTTGATGTAGGGCCTCATAAATCGTAACAGCGTATCCAAGTTGGATAAGATCAGCAGCACAGGTTAATCCACCTGGACCAGATCCGATAACAGCAATACTTTTACCTCTTTTTTCCTTTATTAAAGGAATCTTTACAAGGTCCATTTTCCTTTCAAAATCAGCAACAAATCTTTCCAGGTTTCCGATTGCAACTGGTTTATCTTTGATTCCTAAAATGCAGGTTTTTTCGCACTGATCTTCCTGAGGGCAAACTCGTCCACAAACGGCAGGTAGGACATTTCTTTCTTTAATCTTTTTGGCAGCTTCATCAAATTTTTCTTCACAAATAAGTTTAATAAAACCTGGAATATCAATATATACAGGACAGCCATCCACACATTTGGGTTTCTTACATTGGATACATCTATTAGCTTCAAGAACTGCTAATTCGGATGTCAAACCATAAGGTACTTCCATGAAATTATGGACTCTCAGTTTATGGTCCTGTTCGGGCATTTCCTGACGGGGGATTTTTTGTTCGAGTTTTCTTTTATCAGTTTTTGAAAGTCCGATCCATTTGCATCCGGAATTCAGGCAAATATAAAAAGGAATTAATTTTGAATAAGCAGAAATAATAATTTTTCCTACTTTTGAACCGCATTCCTCACATACTTTTTCTTCAGTTACAAGACTAGTTTTACAATGAGGGCAGAAAAGGTCTGATAATTTATCACCTTCTACAATTGACTCTGAAGCATCTATTGTAAACTCCTCAAGATAAGCACTCAGCTTAAGGTCAAGCTCCTTACTCTTATAAATTGCTTTGAAAAGAATGTATTCGCTATCCTTTTCTTTAACATTTAATCTATTATTGCAATGTGGACAATAAGTATTCAAATGAGTTTTATATTTTATAATATTTTGTTCCATAATACCTTTCCCTTTATTTTATTGAGAATAGAAGAGAATCTTTCTCATCTTTTAGATACATAGAATTCCGTTTTTCAAGTTCATCAAAATCAACTTGATGACCATCAAAATCTGGACCATCAATGCAACAGAATTTTGTTTCACCATTAATATTCACACGGCAACAGCCACACATACCAGTTCCATCCACCATTACAGGATTAAGGCTTACCATTGTTTTGACACCATATTTTTTTGTGATTTTACATACATTTTTCATCATAATAATAGGACCGATTGCATAGATTTCTTTTATGTCCTTTCTTTCTTCAAGATATTTCTCTAATGGTAGTGTAACAAAACCTTTTATTCCATAACTACCATCATCAGTTGTAACAATTAGTTCATCACATAGTAATCTCATTTCATCTTCTAAAATCAGCATATCTTTTTCTCTTGCACCAATAATACCAATAACAGTATTGCCAGCTTCTTTCATTGCTTTTGTAATATGATGCAAAATAGCTATTCCTGTCCCACCACCAACAACTAGGACTGTTCCTAACTTTCTGATAGGTGAGGGTTTACCAAGCGGTCCCACAACATCTTTAATGAAGTCACCAGCTTTTAGTGATCTCATTAAGGCAGTGGTTTTACCCACTACTTGAACGATAATAGCAATGATTCCTCCTAACCTGTCAACATCAGCAATTGTGATGGGAATCCTTTCTCCTGTTTCATTAACCCGCAAGATAATGAATTGTCCTGGTTTTATTTTCTGAGCAATATTAGGTGCATTAATATCAAAACGAACTATTGTTCCTTTTGCCATTTCATCCTTTCTGA
Organism: Candidatus Cloacimonadota bacterium; assembly: GCA_030628975.1. Classification (GTDB taxonomy): domain Bacteria; phylum Cloacimonadota; class Cloacimonadia; order JGIOTU-2; family JGIOTU-2; genus JAGMCF01. The sequence goes on along the minus strand of DAOVPZ010000045.1, from coordinate 4,249 downwards.
TAATTTCAAACATTTTATAACTCCTTGGTATATTATATAATAAACTGGATTAAAATGTAATGGCAAAATCAATTTTTGATGCTTTTCTGTGTCAAGATTATATTTTGTAATTAATAAAATTCTATACATACTTTTTTTAGTGATAGTTAAGATTTATTATTTAATACGAATTTTACTTTCTTATTAATTTAAATAAATAACTTTATAAGATGGTAATGTTCTCACATTTTATTCAATATTGATTTTATAATTCATAAAGATAAAACCTACTATTTCTAATTTAATCTTCATATTTTTTAAAAATAATATTCAAACTTGACAAAAAATTATTAAAATTTTTTTTGTTAACTATAAATGAAATTGAAAACCAAACACATATTTATTACAGGTGGTGTAGTCTCTTCTCTTGGCAAGGGCATAGCTTCAGCCTCTATTGGATTCCTTTTGAAGAAGTTAGGTTATGAAGTTACTATTCAGAAATTTGATCCCTATTTGAATGTTGATCCTGGAACAATGAGCCCTTTTCAACATGGTGAAGTATTTGTTACTGATGATGGAGCTGAGACAGACCTTGATTTAGGGCATTATGAGAGATTTTTAGATAAACCATTATCTCAAAAAAGCAACTGCACTGCTGGACAAATTTATGACACTGTTATTACAAGTGAGCGGAAAGGAAAATATCTTGGCAAAACTGTTCAAGTCATTCCACATATTACTAATGAGATAAAAAAAAGAATTGTAAATTTAGATAAAGATTCAGACATTGTAATAACAGAGATTGGGGGAACTGTTGGTGATATAGAAGGATTACCATTTCTTGAAGCTATTAGACAGTTCCGTCTAACTCATGGTCCAGAAAATTGTTTTTTTATCCATCTTACTTTGATTCCCTATATAACAGCAGCAGGTGAATCTAAAACTAAACCAACACAACATAGTGTGATTAAGTTGCGAGAAATCGGAGTTCAACCAGATATGCTTATTTGTCGCTCAGAAAAGAAGATAACTAAAGAGATGATATCAAAAATTTCTCTTTTTACAAATGTGGTTCCCGAAAATGTTATTAAGGGAATTGATACTTCATGTATATATGATATTCCTTTAGAATTTTATTCACAAAATGTACATAAAATAATTTGTGATCATTTCAAGATACCATTTTCTTTAATTGATTTTTCAAAATGGAACAAAATGGTATATGATTATAAAAATACTAAAGCCCCTGTTACAATAGCACTTTGTGGAAAATATGTTCGTCACCAGGATGCTTACAAGAGTGTTGTTGAAAGTTTAATTCATGCAGGTGTATATAATTCTGCAAGAGTAAAAATTAAACATATTGATACGGATAAAGCTTTCCCAGATGTAGAATTTTATTCAAAAGAAGATTTAGAGCAATTACTTGAAGATGTAGATGGGTTTCTTGTACCGGGTGGTTTTGGACTTAGGGGTATTGAGGGAAAAATCTCAATAATAAAGTTTGTTCGTGAAAATGATATTCCATTTTTAGGTATATGTGTTGGAATGCAGTGTGCTGTTATTGAATTTGCTCGTAATGTTTTACAATTTAGAAATGCAAATAGTTCAGAGTTTGATGAGAAAACTACTCATCCTGTTATTGATTTAATGCCTGAACAAAAACATATTAAGAATATGGGTGGGACAATGAGATTAGGAGCTTATCCATGCAAGTTGAAGCACAATTCTGTTGCCCAAAAGATTTATAATGAAGAACTAATCTCAGAAAGGCATAGACATCGCTATGAATTTAATAATGATTATAGAGAAAGTTTTGAGCAGAATGGAATGATAATTTCTGGGATATCTCCAGACAAAAATTTAGTGGAAATAGTTGAGATTCCAGAAAATAAGTTTTTTATAGGAGTTCAATTCCATCCAGAATTCAAATCCAGACCACTAAAACCCCATCCAATTTTCCGAGATTTTATAAAAGCTGCAATTGATTATAAAAATGCAAATAAATAAGAAAACCAAATTTACAATAATTGCAGGACCCTGTGCTATTGAATCTGAAGAAATCTGCTTTGAGGTTGCTGAAAAGTGCCAACAACTCTGCAAACAATTTGATTTTCAATATGTTTTTAAGGCTTCATATAAAAAGGCAAATCGAACTTCAGGAAAATCCTTCAGAGGTGTTGGTATTGAAGCTGGATTGAAAATATTATATAAAGTAATGCAAAATTTCAATGTTCCTGTTCTGACTGATGTGCATTCTGTTAATGAGGTTAAGTCAGTTAGCCAAGTCGTTGATATTTTACAAATCCCAGCATTTTTATCCCGCCAGACAGAACTAATAGAAGCATCAGCGAAAACTGGTAAAATGATCAACATTAAAAAGGGGCAATTTATGTCTCCTAATGAGATAAAACTTGCAGTTGAAAAAGCTTATGTTGTTGGAAATAAGAATGTTTTTGTTACTGAAAGAGGAACCTTTTTTGGTTACAATAATCTTGTAGTTGATTTTCGTAATTTTCAAATTATCAATGGGTTTGGCATACCTGTAGTTTATGATGTCACACACAGTCTGCAAAGACCGGCAATAAAAAATATTTCTGGAGGTACCCCTGAATTTGTTTTAAGTATGTCCAAAGCTGCTGTTGCCACTGGTCATCTATCCGGACTTTTTATTGAAGCCCATCCAAACCCAAAAGAAGCAAAAAGTGATGCGTTTGCAATGATACCTTTGTCTCAAGTGGAAGAACTGCTTGGGGAGATAAAAAAGGTGTTACGAGTTACAAGTTAAGGGTTACAAGTTAGAAGTTAGAGGTTATGGCAAAGTTAGAAGATTTAGAAATATTTAAAGATGGTCTTAGTTTAGTAAAAGCTGTTTATAGTATAACTGATAAATTTCCAGAAAAAGAAAAGTTTAACTTAACATTACATCTAAATAAAACAGCTGTTCAAGTTGTGTCCAATATTTGTGAAAGTTATGGAAGAAAAACCCAGAAAGATAAGGCACATTTTTTAGACATTGCTTACTCCTCTCTTATTGAAGCAATTGGACAATTATATATTGCTAAGACCTTAGGTTACATATCAGAAAAGAAACTTTCGGATGCAAAACATTTGTTGAAAAATATAAATCCAAAATTTTAAAATTCAAGCATAACCTAAAATAATTGATATTACTTCTAACTTCTAATATATTACATATAACTTTTGAGGAGCTATGAGTTACAAACTTATGATTTTCGATATTGACGGTGTCTTTACTGATGGTGGAATGTATTATACTGATTCAGATGAAGTCTGGAGAAAATTCAATACAAAAGATGGACTTGGAATAAGACTTTTGCAACAAACCGAAATAATACCAATGATAATCACTGGAAAGAATTCAAAAGTCGTAATTAAACGGGCTAAAGTCTTAAGAATAAAATATGTTTATCAAAATGTGAAAAATAAATTAAGAAAACTTCTCGAAATAGTAAAAGAATTTGATGTTGAATTTAGCCAAATTGTTTATATAGGCGATGATTGGAATGATTTTCCTGTCCTTGAAAAAGTTGGGCTTCCGATATGTGTAAATTCTTCTCCTGATGAAATAAAAAAGATTTGTAAGTATGTTACGAAACTTGATGGTGGAAATGGAGCAGTTCGTGAAGCTATCGAATATGTCTTGAAAAAAGAAAACCTTTATAATGAAGCTATCAAAAAATTTATAGAATATCTAAAAAATTCTGAATGAAATTAATCACAATATTAATAATTACTTATTTCATATTTTCCTGCCAAAATAACGAGAATGAAAATTCTATCAAAGAAAATCAAATTTTAAAAAGTATTGAAATTACTGACTCAATCGTTGTTTATAATTCTTCTCAAGATAAGATAGGCTGGATATTAAAAGCTGATTATCTAATAAAGTTAACAGATGAAAATAGATTAAATTTCAAAAAAATAAAATTAGAGATCCTTAATCAAGAAGGAATAGTTTCTTCAACAATTTATGCCGATAGTGCAGAAGTTGATGATAATAAAAATATGATTATTGCAAAAGGAAATATAAAAGTCTTTTCTAAAGAAGGGGATCTATTTGGCAATACTCTTACATGGGACAGAAATAAGGATAAAATTATCTCAGATGATTGGGTCAAAATTATCAAGGATGGAAACACAATCTGGGGAGAGAGATTACGAACTGATTCAAATTTTGAACATGTTGTTATACAAAAAGCTTCAGCTGAAGGTGAAATAAGTGAAAGTCAGATTGCTTGGTAAAATT
>DAOVPZ010000152.1 GCA_030628975.1 Candidatus Cloacimonadota bacterium | reverse complement strand
TCTTCTTCATAAACAGAAATAGTTACTTCGGTTAGAGTATCTATTGGAATTGAGATTGGGTCTATTATAATGACTGCTGGTGTTGCAACTACAACAGTTTCTATAACTGGTTGATACTGAGGTTTGGTTACCACGATATCTGCTGTTCCTGCTGTAGCAAATGGCGTAATTGGGACATCAACACTACCTGATTCATCTACTAAAGCTGCACCATGTAAAACTCCATTCATTGAAATTCCTACATAAGAACCCGGTTCTGCATCAACCGTAAAGCTTGTGGAACCGATTGGCAATAAACCGGCGAAGCTAACATCATTAATTTCACCCTGTGTCATATATACAACAACAGATGGGTCACCAAGCAAATTGTATGCTTGCCAGTAGTAAATTGGACCGGCACCAACATGAGTAGGATAGCCTTCAGTATGAGCTTCTGTAACGGCAAGATTGCCAATAAAGATTAATGCATCTTGGGTCACATAATCTGTAACAAATGGTGCATCATACATCCCCCATGTAGTTTCATCGTATGAAGGGACATATCCACCAGGAGTAGGAAATGCGCCAACTGCCCAATAAAAATCTTCCCACCAGTAAGAAGAAGGAGCAGAACCAATATAACCAATTGATCCAGTAGGTTCACCTGTTGTATTGTGAGTTGCTCTTGCCCATGTTTCACCAAAACATTCTGAATATCCAAAATCACATGCAAGACAACAGTTACCAATGGCTAAGGGATATTGTCCAACATTTATTAAATTATTTACCATTGTTTGGGTCATATTAGGATTACTCCAGGATGTTTGACCACCGTGAGCAGTATAATTTATCATACAGATTCCGTCGTCAATAGTAGCATAGCATCCTGCATAGGTTGTAAGATATGCATGAACTTCATCAAATCCATAAGCAGCATTGAAATAATTTTCGGTTCCGTAAAGTACAGTTGGTTGACCCACATGTGGATTCCAGTAAGAATCTGCACCAGCAATTAAAGTTACATCATCTAAAAATGAGGGATCATCGAATTCATATTTTTCGTAATAAAGTGTTCTTTCAACTTGGGTTTGGGCTTGTGTTGTATTTATGGCAGAAAATCTTCCATAATACATTTCCGGAAAGTAGTCACCATCAACACTGCAATAGTATAAATCAGTAACTTTATTAGTTGTCGAACCAGTTGTTGATGGAACTTGTCCTGTATCTCCAACGAAAAGAACAAAGCTTGGTGCTGGGTCTGTTGGTGTTCCAGCATTGTAAATATCATGTATCCAGGTTTGAATTTCATAATAAGAGTAACCAATTTCGTCAGTATAACCGACAAGTACAGTGAAACCTTTCTGTGTTTTCCATTCAATAAAAGGTGCTAATTGTGTTTCAAACATTCTGTGTGAAACGATTAAATATTTTACAGGATATGTAGTCAAATCAGGATGAGCAGGGTAGCCGTGTTGTCTATAATTAATTATTCTTTCGTAAACTGATTCAAAATAAGGAGAGTAGGTAGATGCTTTTGTATATTCAGTTAATTCTATATCACTATTGATAAAATCTACACTCACTTCGATATTGTTATAAACCTGGATCATTCCTTTTACAGGATTATAACGGACAAGTGAGACATCAATACGAGCAAGTCGAACACCACGCAGCACACCCAATATCTCTATAGTGGCTAACTCGTGGTCTGAATAAGAATCCACAATATATGATTCTATGTTATACTCAAATTCTACTGTTGTAGGATCAATATTTTTTGGAAGAGAGGGCTGAACGGGAATTAATGGGTTTGTAATACCATAATCACTCAGTTTGTATTCGGTTATTGTATAATTTTTTACATTTATGGATACTTCTGCGCCAAAAGGAATTTCAACAAGTTTTTTTGCAGCAGGAAGTTTTGGTGTGCCAATATCTCCAATATAGTAGGTGTTTTGAATTATTATTTCATTAAATACACCTTTATCAGTCTGTACTTCAAAGCTTTTGATATTTGAGAAACTGTAGAATAAACTCAACTTTTCATAAGTATTTTCAGTTACTGTGATTCTGTTTTCATCACCAACAATATCAATATTTAATTCTTTAGCAAACAAAAAAGAGATTATTGAAAAGAGCATCAATAACAGCATAAACGAACTTTTAATTATTAATTTTTGCATTGTTTCCTCCATTTTTTAATAAAATAATTTTTATTCAAAAAAATTTGATTAAAAAACTTCTTTAAATATTTGTTTGTCAAGAGAAATATAAATTTTTAATTTTCTGAAAGGTTGTGTTTAAATTAATTGACATCTAAGGATTGTTTTGTATTTTTTTGTTTGAGGTGATAATGGAAACAAAGCAAATGTTAAATAAGGTAAAAGGTGAAATAAGTGGTGTGCTTTCCAAAGTAGCCGGGAAAGCTGAATATGTAGCAAAGATTTCAAAACTGAAACTTGAAATAGCAACTAGAAAATCAGCGATTAATTCCTGCTATCAGGAAATTGGAGAATACATCTTTTCTAAGAAAGATGAATTTTCAAAAGATTCTTTTCTTGCAGATATGTTAAAAGAGATAGATGATATTAATAAAAAGAATGAAATCGCTAAAAAGACTATAGAAGAACTTAAATTATCTGCAAAACAAAAACCCAAAAAGGAAGAATAAAAAGAGCAAATTACACAGTCTAAGAAAGAAGAAAAGTCCCACTAAAAGGGATAAATAGTTTACTCAAGTTTTGCATTTGGTTAATTCAATATAATTAAAAGTATTATGAAAAGTAATACTTAGCATCCCAAGATATCAAT
>DAOVPZ010000053.1 GCA_030628975.1 Candidatus Cloacimonadota bacterium | reverse complement strand
CATTAGGTGATAAGACACTGAAATTTATCATTGCTCCCTGGGTTCATTGGCCTGAAACAATGCTCACTTACTTGATTGAAGACAAAATTCTATTCCCTTGCGATTTCTTTGGTTCTCATCTTGCAACAAGCGATCTCTTTGTAAAAGACGAAGCAAAAGTTTATGAATCTGCAAAACGATATTATGCAGAGATTATGATGCCTTTCAGAAATAATATTAAAAAGCATATTGAAAAAATTAGCAATCTGGATATTGACATCATCGCTCCAAGTCACGGACCAATTTATGATAAGCCAGAATTCATCATCAATGCTTACAAAGACTGGATTTCTAATGATGTAAAAAATGAGGTGATTATTCCTTATGTATCAATGCATGGAAGTGTAGAAAAGATGGTAAGTTGCTTAATAGATGCCTTGATTAAAAGAGGTATAACTGTAAAACCATTTAATTTAACAAAGACTGATATTGGAGAATTGGCAATATCGCTTGTTGATGCTGCAACCATTGTGATTGCTTCACCAACAGTTTTGATTGGTCCTCATCCTGCTGTTGTAAGTGCAGCTTATCTTGCAAATGTTCTTAGACCAAAAACTAAATTTGCATCAATAATTGGTTCTTATGGATGGGGCGGAAGAATGGTGGAACAAATTACAGGAATGCTTTCTAATCTTAAAGTGGAACTTCTTTCAACTGTTCTTGTGAAAGGTTATCCCAAAAAGGAAGATTTCAATCTATTGGAAAAATTAGCAGATGAAATTTATGAAAAACATAAAACAATTGAGAAAATTAATAGCACACAGAAGCACACTGACTAAAGCACTAATTGACACAGAGAATAGAAAATATTGTCAGTGTTTTTCTACGTATTATCTGTGTTTTTCTGTGTCTAATTATTATTAATCGGAGGATAAAAATGAGTAATATATTCAATGCAAGTGAGATCTATCAATTTGCAATACGAATTGAAGAAAACGGCGAAAGATTTTATCGCTTGATGGTTGAAAAACTAGATGAGCCAAAAGTTAAAGAATTGTTTACTTTATTGGCAGATGATGAAGTAGTTCATAAGAAAAGATTTAAAGAAATGTTATCACAAATTGAAAACTATGAACCACCCGAAAGTTATCCTGGTGAATATTTTGAATACCTGCGAGCCTATGTTGATAATGTACTTTTCTCTATTAATAAGTTTGATGAAGATGTTGAAAAAATACACAACGCTTTAGAAGCAATTCAATTTGCCATAGATAAAGAATTAGATTCTGTCCTATATTATCAGGAGATAAGAAATGTCGTAAATACTCATCAAAAGAAATTAATTGAAAATATTATTGAAGAAGAGCGACAGCATGTAGTAAAATTGTCCGAGATTAAGAGGAAAATAAAATGAGCCACATCATGGCAGAAGTCATAACGCTTCGCTGTCATAATGCTCACTTCGTTCGCTGCCATTAGGTCATTAGGTAGGTCATTGGATTCAGACTACAAATGACGCTACGACCTCGCTTCGCCGTAGCCTGTCCGCCGTAGAACTTCGGAAGGCGGGCTATGCGAAGGCAAGAGTAGCTTATAACTATTTATGACAAGCCAAAGGCTCATATGACTTTCCGAAGTAGCATCTGACTATTTATTTTGTGTGTTTTTGTGTGATTTCGTGGCTAAAATAATTGGAGGAAAAAATGACAAAAAAAATGGAAATCTACAAATGCGAAATTTGTGGAAATATTGTAGAAGTGCTTCACAGTGGTAAAGGGGAACTCGTCTGCTGTGGAAAACCTATGAATCTTATGCAGGAAAAGACAGAGGATTCATCCATTGAAAAACATGTGCCGTTTATAAAAAAAGAAGATAAAAAAATTACAGTTAAAATTGGCGAAAATGCTGCACACCCAATGGAAGAAAAACATTATATTGAATGGATTGAATTACTTGTTGATGGCAAATCTTACAGGCAGTTCTTAAATCCAGGAAATAAACCAGAAGCGGAATTTTTGGTTGAAGGAAAAGAAATATCAGCAAGAGAGTATTGTAACATCCACGGTTTATGGAGAAGTTAATTAAATAGCCACAAATTCACCCCGTGAAATATTTTTATATTCTAATCAGCAATCATTTCTTTCGCTGTTATTTCACGGGGCAGGCACGAACAAACACTAACAGATTGTAATAGAATGAGTTTTTATGAATTTGGTTTCGCCAAAGTTTGTGATAGTTTGTGCTTGCCCTGTGAAATAACATCAAAAAAAAATTGTAAATTAATAATCCCCAATTAAATTGGGTACAAAGTATTTCACGGGGTGAATTCGTGGTAAAATTTAGGAGAAAAAGATGATTAGTAAAAAAATGAAAAAGATCATTCTTATAAGTGTGCTCTGCTGTCTGAATATATTATTGTCAGCAGAAATATCGGATTTCAGTCATCAAAAACTGATTGATGAATTCTGGTTTTTCTCTAAACAAAAAGATTATGACAAGGCAATTTCCGTCATGGAAAGTTATTTAGAGAAATATCCTTCTTCTTTTTATGAATATCAGCTTGGTAAAGTATATTTGTTTTCAGGTAAGAAATTAGACAAAGCAGAACAGATATTCCTCAATTTCATTCAGAACTATGAGCAACTGAAATATAAACAAGATCTTCCCATCTATGGAGGATATTGGCGTTTAGGTATGGTATATGAAGCAATGGGTAATTTAGACAAAGCCAGGATATACTATCAAAAAGGACTGGATGTTGAGGAAAATGATAATTGCAAATATGCTTTGAAAAATTTAGGCAATAATACCAACTTCAATAAGCAATTAACTATGGATGAAAAACTTTGTTATTTCTTCAAAATCTGGCATTATTGTAATGATTTCTTTGCTAATTTTAATTTGATTGATCTGGATTGGGACAAAGTGAAACTAGAATATCTACCCAAAGTTCAGATAACTAAAAATAATGAAGAATACTATTGGCTTATGATAGAAATGGTTGCATTATTAAAGGATGGTCATACAAATGCTTATGTTCAAGGTTTATGGAAACATTCTTATATAACCACAAAAATCATTGGAGATGATGTCGATTTTATTGAAGACGAATCTTATAGAAAAAATGTTCTCTCACCTGGTGATAAAATTCTTAAAATTAATTATATTCCGGTTATAGATGCTGTCGAGAAAACAAAGAAATATATCTCCGGCTCAACTGAACAGTGGATAACATCCCGATTGGAAAATAATAGGTCATTCATTAACTTCAATCATTGTGATTCGGTTACTATAGAATATGAACATAATAGTAAGATTTTAACCGATACAATTTATCCCTCACCTCAAAAGTCAAAACAAGATTTGCCTTATGTAGAACATAAAATCCTGAAAGACAATATTGGTTATATTGCAGTAAATTCTATGTATCCTACAGAAGAAATTACAGAACTTTTTAATTCTGCTTTAGACACGCTATTCAATACCAAAGCCTTAATTATTGATATTAGAAATAATGGTGGTGGAAGTTCAAATACAGGATTTTATATGATAGTAAGAATTTCCAATAAACCCTTACAGGTATTTAAAAGTAAAGTAAGAATTTATAGTGTTGATATGTTTGATAAATGGTTCTCAGATGAGGAAATGTTTGATGTTTTTTATTCAGTTTATCAAGGAATATTTCCTGATACAACGGAGTTAAATAAAGATGAATTACTAGGAAAATTTAAAAATTGTGAATATTTCGTATTGCAGCCAAGACCGCCAATATATGACAAACCAATAGTAGTTTTAATTGGTCCAAAAACCTTCAGTGCAGCAGAGGATTTTCTGGCACCTTTACACGGTACAGGTAGAGTTACTTTAATAGGAAAACCAACAGGTGGAAGCACAGGACAACCGTTAGTTTTAGAATTAAATAATGAGTTTTCTGTAAGAATCTGTGCCAGAAGATGCTGGTGTGCTGATGGTTATGAATTTGTCGGTAAAGGTTTTATCCCGGATATAGAGGTTGAAGAATCCATAGAGGATATATTATCAAATAGAGATGTAACTTTGGAAAAAGCTGTAATATTTTTAGAAAGGAGATAAAAATGGAAGAATTAAAAATGTTCTGCTACCAGTGTTCACAAACCGCAAGAGGAACTGGTTGCACAATCAAAGGTGTTTGTGGAAAAGAACCCACAGTAGCTCGTTTACAGGATAATCTGATATACATTATAAAGGGTATGAGTGCGTATCTGTATCATGCAAGAGAACTTGGATTTACTGACGCGGAAATTGATGTTTTTTTAGAAAGAGCATTATATGCTACATTTACAAATGTGAATTTTAATGTAGAAGACCTTGTTAATTTAGCTATTGAAGCTGGTAAAATGAATCTGAAGACAATGATACTTCTAAAAGAAGCACATATCAAAACTTATGGTGAGCCAGAACCTACAAAAGTGCAGATAGGCACAGTAAAAGGTCCTGGCATACTTGTCACAGGACACGGATTAAAGGCACTTGGAGAATTGCTAAAGCAAACCGAAGGAACTGGTATAAATGTCTATACTCATTCAGAGATGCTACCTGCACATGGCTATCCAGAATTAAAGAAATATAAACATCTTGCAGGCAATCTTGGAAAAGCATGGTTTGACCAGAAAAAATTATTCACAGAATTTCCGGGCGCAATCCTTGTAACTTCAAACTGTGCTTTAATTCCAAAAGAAGAATACAAAGACAGGATGTTTACAACAGGTCCGGTGAGTTTGCCGGAAGTAAAGCATATAGATGGATACGACTTTACATCTGTTATTGAAAAAGCAAAATCACTGCCAGAACTTGAAGAAAAACCCGGTGATATTGTGCTGACAACTGGGTTTTCAAAATCTGTAATTCTGTCTCTGGCTGGTAAAATCAAAGAATTAGTTGAGAGTGGTAAAATACGTCATTTCTTTCTTGTTGGCGGTTGTGATGCTCCTATTAAAAAAGATGAATATTACAGAGAGTTTGTAAAACTTCTTCCAAAAGATACCATTGTGCTGACTCTTGCTTGCGGAAAATTTAGATTCAATGATTTGGATCTCGGAGATATTGAAGGTATCCCACGACTTATTGACTTAGGTCAATGTAATGATTCAATAGTTGCAGTGGACATTGCTGTTGCTCTTGCTGATCTCTTTGGTGTTGGAGTCAATGAACTTCCACTTTCTATTATATTGATGTGGATGGAACAAAAAGCAGTCGCAATTCTCTGGAGTCTACTTTCACTTAATATTAAAGGTATGTATCTCGGGCCAATACTTCCTGCCTGGGTGAATGATGATATTCTCAATGTGCTTCAAGAGAACTATGATATAAAACTCATAGGAGAACCAGAAGAAGATATTAAAAATATTCTGGGATAATATTGAATTTGGAGTACCACTCTCCAGAGTGGGATGTATATAGCCTTCTCTGGAGAGAAGGATTCCATGCTTTTATCAAGTACTTATTGTAACATCCCGATATATCGGGATCCCCCCGAGCAATCGGGGGTTTGTGTGGGCAATTGGGGACAATTGCCTTACATTTTGTAAAAATAATCTAAGGAGACAAATAAAATGAAAAATCTAAAAGGAACAAAAACAGCAGAAAATTTAATGAAATCTTTTGCTGGTGAATCGCAAGCAAGAATGCGTTATAATTATTATGCTTCTGTTGCAAGAAAAGAAGGATTCAGACAAATTGAAGAGATTTTCATGGAAACTGCTGATAATGAAAAGGAACATGCAAAACTGTTCTTGAAACATCTGGTTAAATTTGGATTGAACGAAAATGTAGTAGAAATAAATGCAGGTTATCCCGTTGCTTATGCAGATACCTTGAAAAATCTTGAATATGCTGCAAATGGTGAAAATGAAGAATGGACAGATTTATATCCTTCTTTTGCAAATGTTGCTGAAGAAGAGGGTTTCACTGAAATTGCAAAAACATTCCAATTAGTTGCTCTTGTTGAAAAAAGACACGAGGAAAGATACAGAAAACTACTCAAGAATGTAAAAGAGCATACTGTATTTAAAAAAGATGGCAAGGTATTCTGGAAATGCAGGAATTGTGGTCATATTATTGAATCCATTGAAGCACTGGAAGAATGCCCTGTTTGTGCTCATCCGAGAGAATATTTTGAATTGTTTGTGGAAAATTACTAAGGTTTGAATTAAATAAATAGCTTAAAAAAATTAGCCACAGTATGCGGTCGGTTGTCGTGAGTTGTTAGATTTAATTTAATTTTTTATTCTTCAAATGCTTTAGGATATTTCCTTTGTATTTCGAAATAAACCTGTTTATATCCCTCAAAAAGATTATTTGCATATGAAGAGCATTTTTTCACATTATCAGAATAATTTGGCATCATTTGACCACGTGTTGTTTCTTTATCTAGCTTGATTCTGTTCGAATTTAAATCTGTACTGAACTCACTAAATGACCAACTTCTAAAATTATCTAACTCTTTTATAAATATTTCTAATTTATTCTGGATTTTTTTATTAAAAAATTTTTTCTCACGAATTAAATTTTGGAGTTCTGTAATTTTGTCTGATTCATCTTGATGAAAGTATACATTAAAAATATTGTCAGTTAATTTATAAAATTCTTGATAATTAAATAATTCTAATATTTCTTTTGCATATTGAGTGTCAAATTTTCGTTTTTCCAAGTTAACTTGGAAAAATGGAACTTTTTCTAAAACAGTATTAAACAAATTTAATATTGCTTTAAAGGCCATAATAATATGATTTTACTAATCTTATGAGTCTAACATTCAGGCTAAGCTGCCAAAACCTGCGTTGCACTATACATTCGGATTTCATCATAAGGCTGATATGGGCATCCAAACCTTCGGATTCGCACAGAGCGGTTTTGGTCAGCTTGAGACTGTTGTTATAAGGCGTACGTTATAATTTAAATTGAACTGGATGAGCATACAGTTTACCTTCTTTCCATAATTTAGTAGGATTCTTTATTATCCCTATTTTAGCGTTTCCAGTTCCAGCATTTCTTACAATATATATTTTGTATTTATCGCCTTCATTCTCATTATATAATTTCCGAGCAAATTCCCATTGTGTTCCTGTAATTTCAAATAATTGCGGGGCTTCATCAATTTTGGATTTCACTTCAATAAATTGAATTTCTCTACTATCTG
>DAOVPZ010000068.1 GCA_030628975.1 Candidatus Cloacimonadota bacterium | reverse complement strand
CATTAATTGCTCCAGAAAGATTTGACGGGGCAAACCATACACCTGTGAAAACACCATTGCCTATATAATTAAATCTGCGTCTGTGATGCTCTATATGTCTTCTCCAGGAATGGAGAAAAACATAAGCAGCATTTGCAGAGTCACTGTTTGTATATACTGTTAGAGTACATTCTTCTTCAGGGATGAGTGTTATTATATCCTCCTTTTCAAAGAGTGCAAGTGGGTCAGTGAAAATCGTATCAGGATAACTTTCGCAGTTAAGTCTTACACTGTCAATCTGTACTGTATTATTCTCTGAAGTTACTTCTGCACCTGATAATTCTACTAATCTCCACCCTCTTCTATCCTGTGGGTCTTCACTTGGTGAACAAACTCTTTTGAAAATCGCATATCTTTTCCCGTAATCTGTGAAATCCTTTGTATAATGAAGGATAGTATCTGGAGGGACTGAATCGGTTTCAGATGAAAAGAGATGTAAAATCCCTTTGAATGTTCCTGACCATGAAACAAAAGCAGAATCTCCAACTATATAAATGTCAATAAGGATGATTGGGTTAGACAAAATTTGCCTAAACCAGAAGAAGGTATTAATAGGAGAACGACTTCCGAATTTACCACCTGTTGTATCCTCTTCACCATAATGATTTTGAGTATTGAAATATGAAGGGTTTTCTAAAATGATAGACCGAATTGATTCTTCATCAGGATTGGTTCCTGGTTCTGTAGTTTTCTCACTACATCCCCAAAATGTCAGTCCAATAATTACGAGTAAGAAACCTGTTAGTTTAATTACCTGTTTCATTTGAAACTCCTTTCTTTTTTTGTATTGTGCATAATTAATATCTTAACTTCCTTATAATTTTTTGATATTAGATATAAGATAGAAAGAAAAGTTTAATTTTTTATTTCATTTAGGATTATGATAAGTGGTGATTTATTGGAAAGTCTGCTTCGTCTAAAATATGAAACATCATTTACTAATATTTCATTCCTTCAAGATACTTATCAATCCTTGTTTTTTTTATCTTTCAAATATTCTATAGAAAGACATCTTCATACACTTACTTGATTAGTTTTAGATTAATTCCAATTTTTAAAGACATTTCTTGAATGATTGCTCTCAAAATTTTTGCTCTTGATTTCGTATCCGAATCCGGTATTTTATCGCTCAGAAATTTTTCCCTTGCTTTTTCTATTGCATTGTTGATTACTTCAATTGGCAATAATATACATACCTTACAATAAAAACTCATTGACCTCCCCTCGTTGTAATTATCAAGTAGATTTTCTACCAATACCCTTCTTTCTCTTTGATCCTTTAACCAGCTATCCAATCCTGATTTCTTAATTTCATCCAGGTTTTCTATAGCTTTTCTGCTCCAATAGTCAGTCCCCCATTTTCTTCTTGCATATCTTTCACAGGGATATTCATTGCATTCAATGCAAGTAAAAAATCCTTTTTTATTTTCGCAACATCTATAGATACTGCACCAATCATGCTGTTTGCCTATTCTACAACCAATACATCTACTCGGTGCTTTTGACTGGTATTTTGTGCATAAGCTGCAAAATATCCCGCAACAGCCAACTAAGTCTTTATCATTCACAGTCATTTTACCCCCACACCAATATATCGTTTTGTATAATATAAACACTAAAGTTCACAAAGAAAATAAAGTTTTTTTCATCAGTCTTATTTCTTAAGGTTTATATTGGTGTGGGGGTGTACCGCACTACCCTTACACATTAATCTCATCTTACATTTTGCACAGGTTTTTTTCCTGTTGATTGCTCCGCTATAAAATGAAATTAAAAGTATAAACAATAACACCACTATCTTAGAGACAGCAAATTTTTGAATGATTGAAATAACAATTAAAATAAGAGGAATTAGAGTTAAAATTCCATAAGTTGCAGGAGCAAGTTTTTGTCCAATACTTGTATTGAATTCTTCAATATTACCTTTTTTGAAAAGCAGACCAGAAAGTTTACCCCAACCCAAACAACACCATTTATCATAATAATAACAACTTGTGCATAGCAACTTTCTCAACACTATTCCGACCATTATTATCGCAAAAGCAAAATAAATCAATGCTACAATCGGAGATAAGAACCAGCAACCGATAGTTCCCAGAGCTATCCATATAAGCATCAGAAGATTACTAATAAATATGCCTACTTTAGGATATTCTTCTAATCCTTGTTCATAGACTTTTGTTTCGGTTTTCATATATTTTTTCCTTCATATTCTTATAAATTTTCTTTTCCTTTTTGTGAATTGAACAATTTCTATATATCCTATCTCTTTTATCAATTTTATAGCTTCATCAAAATGCTGTCCAATATCTTGTGGTCTGTGAGCATCTGAACCAAGTGTAACAGGAACTCCTTTATCAAAACACATTTTTAAAAGTTTTTTACTCGGATAAATCTCTTTACAAGGTTTTGTTAATCCGCTTGTATTGATTTCAATACAAATTCCACTATTTTTGAAAATCTCCGCAGTTTCTTCTAATAAATCGCTTATATCTCTTTTAGGCTTGAATCCAAATTTTTTAATGAGATCAGGATGACCAATAATATCAAACAATTTAGAATTAGCTGTCTGTTGGACTAAATTAAAGTAAACTTTGTATAACTCATATACATCCCATTTCTCATATTCTGAAATATTATCAGGGTGATCGACAGTCCAATCATTTATAAAATGGACAGAACCAATCACATAATCAAAAGGAATTCCCGCAATGATTTCTTTAATCTTATCCTCGAATCCAGGAAAGTAATCCATTTCTACACCTAATTTTATAACGACCTTTGAATTCTTTTTCAAATGATTAATTGTTTCTATCATAGAAGAGATTTGCGAAAGTTCCATTGCCCAACTTACTTTTTTTAGACATAAATGGTCAGAGAATCCTATTTCATCAATTTTTCTTTTTTGAGCCATCCTTATATAAGCATCATGATTGCCTTTGCCATCAGAAAGAGTTGTATGTATATGATAATCCATTATCCATTTATTACTTTCTAATTTGTTAAAGATTATTTCTTCATCTTTTAGCATTTCTTTCTGAAGTTCATATCCATAACCAGGTTTCAATGATATACTACCTTTGCTGTTTACAACTCTGTGCCAGGGAAGGTTTTGTTTACGAGAAGATGAATGTAATATGTAAGCGAACTGACGAGATGCATGGGAATTACCTGCATACGCTGCGATCTGCCCATGGGTAGGCACTTTGCCTTCGGGTATACTTTTAATAATATCTATTACTCTTTGATAAAAAGTCTTACTCATTTTTTAAAACTAATTTTTCTGCATCATGGGATGCAAGTTCTCAAAAGCAAACTGGATTTTTTTGCATATTTACTCCTTACAACGATACAATAATTTTTATAGGATTTTTTTAGTAAAGGATTTTAAAATGTAATGGGTTTAGATATATAGTATATTGTTATTGTTATATTTTCTGTTATAATTTTGTAACATATAATGGTTCGAGAATTAGAAGGAATTTAAGCATATTCTGTTTAGAAATTATTAACATAAAACATCCATATTAAGTGTAGTTTTGAATAATGCTTTGTGGATAAAAGAAATCTAACCATTTATAAATATCATAAAAAATCTATGGAAGTCCTTGAATTAATAATTTAAGCATTATAAAAGATTGCAATTTCATACAAATCTCTTGCTTGAAGTAGAGACGATAATAAGACTACATACTTTAAGCATAAGAACAACCAAACAGGTCTTGAAAAGTCCTAAAACCGGCAACAGAATAACTGCACCAATAAGTCCTCCTACCCAACCACCGATAAGATCAGTACTATAAAGTAAACCAGCAGTTTTGCCAATGTTAGGGGAATTTTTTAAATATATCTTATTGGCTAAAGGAAACTGTGACCCAATCAAAAGACCGGAAATTAAAGAAAGTACTAAAAAAATAATCTGCAGAAGAATATATATTACCGAGCGGTCTAAATAGGGATGGAATAAGAGAAAAATAATTGGAAGAATACAGGGAAAGAGAACTATAGCAAATTCTATCCTGATAAAAAAAAGAAGGTCTCTCTTGATCCGTTCTAAAAGAGAGGTCATGATCATTCCTCCCACTGCTACTCCAACCATAAAGGCTGTCACCAGAAGCCCTATCCAGTAAAAGACATATCCATAAAGTATCTGAAAGGTAAATATCAGAACCAGATCAAATATCATACCTGCAAAACCTGTGAAGACTATACAGATGGGAATACTTGCTCTATAAAGTTTTTTGATTCTTAAACGGATTAATAAGAAAATTCCAGTAAATATAGAAAGTGAGATAATAAATAATTTCAAATTTACTTTTTCAAACCAGTTAAATATTCCTCTTACAGAAGGGGAGAAAAGAGCATTCCAATAAGAAAGGCTGTAGAATAATCCTGAAGGCTGGAAATCTTGATTTATCTTCTCAGTACCTTCTTCCACAGACTTTAAGAACCAGTTCAGCCATCTGGGGTGCAGCTTATATTCAATATGTGCTGGTGTCAGAAGATTCACCTCAATATTCCGATCATTCAACCTTTGTGTAAGTTCTTTTTTATCGATTAGAGAAATGGCGTCGGATGTTGATGCTAAAAATAAGTTTGTTCCATCACCGGGGATTATTTTTAGATGAGGAAAGATACTTTTAAGTGTATTTAAAATACAGCGATTGAGGTTTCGTAACTCGTCGCCCAAATAAGTCAAAGAACCGGGAAGAGTGATAACAAATATACCATCTTCTTTTAGTTTTTCCTTAACTAAAAAGAAAAACTCTTTTGTAAAAAGTCTGTTTACCTGCAAGTCTGATGGGTTGGATAAACCCAATAGAACCAGGTCGTATTTATTGGAGGTTCTTTTGATAAAGAGTCGTCCATCTGTGTATTTGATATTCACTTTTTTATGATTAAGTTCTTTTTCGGTTAAGGAAGTAGGAAACTTTTCAATGACTTCCAATAGCAGCGGGTCAAGTTCTACATAATCAATTCTCTCTACCGGGTGTTTCAGGATTTCATTTATCACACCTCCTGCCCCACCACTGATAATGAGCACTTCTTCAGGCTGGGAATGGAAAAGCAGGGGTAGGTGAACAAATTCCTCCACAAATGTTATATCCGGGTAAGGGGAAGTAATTATGGGGATTCCATCAGAGAAAAAGGTGTATTGTTCAGCTCTTTTAGTGACTACGATATTTCCATAGATAGAATTCTGGTAATGGATTAGTTCCTGTCCCTTCCATTGATGCTTGATAGAAAGCTGGTGAATTTCATCTGATTTTGGACTAAAGAGTATATAAGCAACAAAAACTGTGAATATCACTGAAACACTACCCAGAATTTTATTGGATATTTGCTTTTGCCAGAAACTTACCGAAAGGAACACACACAGGATAAGATTTAATAAAGCAATACTTAAGGCTATTTGCAGGGAATGAAAATAGGGGATAAGGAGGTAAGTAAAAGCAACTCCCCCGGCAATTGTGCCAAGAGTCTCGTAGATATAGACTCTTCCAATACTTTTTGCACCCTGTTTTTTTGAGTATAAAGAAAATATCTTACAACCAAAAGTAAATAGTGCTCCGTGAGTAATACTTACAATTGAAAGAATAAGAAAAGAAGAATAGAGCATGGGAATTAAACCCAGACCCTCACCAGCAGTATATCCAATTACTTCTTTAAAGATCCTGGTTAAATAAACAGCAAAAGGCAGACTCAAAGAAAAGATAAGTTGAAGCCCAATAAAACCTTGAATAGGTCTTTTAATCCGCTCAGCTCTTTTGCCTATAAAGAAACAGCCAAATGCTTCCAGAATAAGCCAGTTAGCGAGTATAATACCGATAGATAATTCATTGCCATAGAAAGTAATAAGCAATTCTCTTAAAAGCAGTATCTGGGCAACAATACCGCTGAAGCCCATAACTAATAATGCGAAGATGAGATTTTTTTTCATTTGGTTGAGATTAAAAATTCTACATAATCTATAACGAATGATATGTCTTCAAAAAGATAAATAAATAGTAGTTGAAAGCTACAAATTTGAAGTAAATCATTGTTTATTTTATAAATTAAAATTCACAAATTTTTTATATAACAAAAGTGTTATTTATATAATTTATTTTTTTATACCTTATACTTATTTATTTCTGACCAGAATTTTCTATTTTTCTTATTAAGACTAATAGGTCTTAATTTTTTTAAACCAATCATTATCTGAGATTTTATTTGCAGATCACTCTCACTTTTAGCTTGGTCATTAACATCTTCGAAATATGTGGAATATTCTTCATATTTTGGTTTAATTTGATAAAGAACCTGATACCCTAATTTGATATCTTCAACATTTATTCCGTTTTTTATAAGTTTTTCAAAAACAAAATCGATAAAACTTCTTTGTGGAGTTTGGGGTAATATACTCCAACCTATAGTGACAGCTTCAATAGAATAGGATTGATTTG
>DAOVPZ010000149.1 GCA_030628975.1 Candidatus Cloacimonadota bacterium | reverse complement strand
GCAAAGAAATTCAACTACCCTATGCAAAACATCAAAGTAAAAATTGGACAACTCTTTGAATACAATCCCATGTTAGGTCATCGAGGGTGCAGATTAGGAATCACATTTCCAGATATATATAAAATGCAGGTGGAAGCAATTATTGAATCTGCTTGTTACCTTAAGAAAAAGGGAATTGATGCAAGACCAGAAATTATGATTCCGCTTGTAGGAAATGCAAAAGAATTTACAATTCTTGAACAAAGCTCCAGGCAAATCGCTAATGAGATAATCAAAAAGTATGGTGTTAATCTTCATTATAAAATTGGCACTATGATAGAAATTCCTCGTGCATGTCTCGTTGCAGATGAAATCGCTGAATATGCAGAATTTTTCTCTTTTGGCACAAATGACTTAACACAAATGGGATGTGGCTTTTCAAGAGATGATGCTGGAAAATTCTTGAAAGAGTATGTCGAAATGGGAATCTATGAAAAAGACCCATTCCAGGTGCTTGATAGAAATGGTATTGGTCAATTAGTTAAAATTGGTGTAGAGAAAGGAAGAAAAACTAATCCAAAATTAGTTATTGGAATCTGTGGTGAGCATGGGGGTGAACCAAGCTCTGTAGAATTTTGTCATCAAGTCGGGCTTGACTATGTTAGTTGTTCTCCCTATAGAGTACCTATAGCCAGATTGGCTGCAGCACAAGCAAATCTAAAAGATAAATAATATTTATAAAAATATTTTACTAATGACGGACAGCTAGCTCAGTTGGTTAGAGTGCTACGCTCATTCACCCCGTCCGTCTTTGCAAGGCAAAGCCGAGACAAATTAGATAGTATGGGTGGTTAGCTCAGCGGTAGAGTACTGCGCTCACATCGCAGGGGTCACAGGTTCAAATCCTGTACCACCCACCAGAAAAATCTAATTCACCCTTCGAAGTCCAGCCTTTGTAGCCGAGGCTACTTCGGCGGAGTATGCTGCTACGGAGAACGGGTGGGGCAAGTCGACGAGGTCGCAGGTTCAAAGCCTGTGCTGCCCACCATTGCAACCTATCTCTGTTTATAGACTCTTCACGCATTGAAGGTTATTACTTAAAAATCCTCTTGAAAAACTTGATTGATATTTTCTATAAATAATTTTGCAGTAAATTTTGTGGAGATTAAATTGTCTGTTGTTAGTTGTCTAAAAAGTAAATTAGTAAAAACTCATAATTTATTTATAAAAAGTATTACAGAAGTAATTCATCTTTGTGGAAAAGTTGATGAAAATCTGATAGAAAGTATTGAAGATGTCCTCATTCAAGCAGATATCGGAATAGCTGTAACTAATAAGATAGTAAATGAATTACAAGAAGAAATTCGATTAAAAAAAATTACTGACACTAACGATATTTATAAATCCTTAGAAAATATAATAAATAAAATTTTACATAATGAATATAAAAATATTAAGCTCATAAATTTTTCTCCAGAAATAAAACCTTTTGTAATTCTTTTTGTTGGAGTTAATGGTGTAGGGAAAACCACAACAATTGCAAAACTTGCATATAAATTTAAAGAAAAGAATAAGAAAGTATTGCTTGTTGCAGCAGATACATTCCGGGCTGCAGCAATTGAACAATTAGAAATCTGGGCTAAAAGAATTAATGTTAATATTATTGTTCAGGAATATGGTTCTGATCCTTCATCAGTTGTATTTAATGCCCTCAATTCTGCATTGGCAAATAAATATGATATTGTTATGATTGATACTGCTGGTCGTCTTCATACAAAAGTAAATCTGATGAAAGAATTAGAAAAAATTGTCCGCACAATAAAGAAAATAATTCCTGATGCTCCCCACGAAACTTACTTAATAATTGATGCTACAACAGGACAGAATGGAGTTCAGCAGGCAAAATATTTTGTAGGATCAATTCCAATATCAGGTATAATTCTTTCTAAATTAGATGGAACTGCTAAAGGTGGTGTTGTAATTGGGATTAAGGACAGCTTGAATATTCCCGTTAAAGCTATTGGAATTGGTGAACAAATTGAAGATATTAGAGAATTTAATGCAGACGATTTTGTTAAAGCGATCTTTGAGTAAAATTTTTCAACACAAAGGACACAAAGCTCGCAAAGTTATTTATTAATATAAATTTTTCTTTGTGTTCTTAGCCTGCCCCGTAGGGAAGTTTACCGTGTGAAATGCGAAGCAATATTTAATAGGGTATGACCGTATCGGGGTGCTCTCTGTATTTAATTAATTAACTTAAGGAAAAAAGATGGCAGCAAAGACATTTAAAGGAGGTGTTCATCCTCATGACTTTAAACACTTCTCAAATAAAGTTCCTATAGAAGATTTTCCCTCACCTGAAAAAGTAATAATCCATTTAAGCCAACATATTGGTGCTCCATCAAATCCAATTGTAAAAGTTGGAGATCTTGTAAAAAAGGGTCAGAAAATATCTGAAGCTGGAGGTTTTGTATCTATTCCTATGCATAGCTCTATTTCTGGAAAAGTGACAAATATTGGAAATTATCCTCATCCATTGGGAACTGTTCAGAAAGCTATTGAAATTGAAAATGATAACAAAAATGAATGGGTAGATTGTCTTGAAGATCATGAATCTTATATGGATATTTCAATTGATGAGATGAAAAATCGCGTAAAAAAAGCTGGTGTCTGCGGAATGGGTGGAGCAGGATTTCCAACTCATGTAAAGCTTTCTCCTCCTGAAAATAAATCCATTGATACTATAATTTTAAATGGTGTAGAATGTGAGCCGTTTCTAACTGCTGACCATCGCTTAATGCTGGAAAAACCTGATGAAATAGTTGCTGGTTTGAAAATCATAATGAAAATACTTGGTGCAAAAAAGGGATATGTTGGAATTGAATTAAATAAGAAAGATGCTATTAATATCATGAAGGATAAATTGAAAAAAGAGAAGAATTTTCAAGTTGTTCCTTTACACTTGCGATATCCACAAGGAGCTGAAAAGCAGCTTATTTATGCGGCAACCAGAAGAAAAGTTCCTGCTGGTGGACTCCCGATGGATGTTGGGATTGTTGTTCACAATGTAGGAACAGCATTTGCAATTTATGAAGCAGTTAGATATAATAAACCGTGCATAGAGAGGATTACAACGATAACCGGCTCTATTGTAAAAAAACCAAAAAAT
>DAOVPZ010000105.1 GCA_030628975.1 Candidatus Cloacimonadota bacterium | reverse complement strand
TAGGGGATTCAACCTTGTTTCTGGAGGAACAGATAATCACTTGATGCTTATAAATCTTGGCAAAAAGGGAGAAGGACCAAGTGGGAAGAAGATAGAAAAAGCTCTGGATAAAGCTGGTATAACTGCAAATAAAAATACTGTTCCTTTTGATACTCGAAGTCCATTTGTTACAAGCGGAATTAGGCTTGGAACACCTGAATTAACAACAAGAGGAATGAAAGAACATGAAATGGTACAAATTGCTGAATTTATTAAACAGGTGTATGATAATTTTGAGAATGATGAAAAATTAGCTATGATTAGAAATGAAGTAAGAGAGCTATGTTCTCGATTCCCAATATATGAGGAATTAAAGTCATAAAAAGGATATAAAATAATGGATACTTTTAGACATGGAGAAACAATTTATGAGCTACTTGAGCAAGAGAAAAATGCTCGCAAGACAATGTACCTCAATGAAATTATTATACAATATAAAAAGTGGAAAAATGAAAATCTAAAGATTATTGGTAATGACGAAGAAGAGCTTAGGAAAAGAATCAGATTATATAGCGACTACAGAAGTTTCTTATTTTCAAAAAAATTTAGGGAGGAAAGTACATTTCTGAAGAATAGGAAATTATTTGAAACAGCTTTATCTGAATTCATATACTATATTGTTAAAGATTTGAAAATTTTTGAAGACAAAAATAATTACCTTGGTCGTGCAGAAATCCCTCTGAATTTTAAATTTGAATATGAAAATCTAAAGAACCTTAAAAACGAGAATATACTAAATATGTTTAGTCAAAAAATGAGATTAGTTATTGGTAGAAAATTAGAAATTAAATATCGTATTCAGGGTAGAAGAAGCTATTTTTCTGAAACCATAATATTTCCATTTATTGTTGTAACAACAGCTATGGTTTTAGATGAGTGGTTTATACATAATGTCCAAAATCAGGTCAGACGCTTCAAGGGTATCTTCCCACAATCCCTTTTTATAATAATTTGTGAAGTTATTAGTTACGATTTTAAAATGGATTTAAATATTTTATCACTTGACGGAATATATATTCTTCAGCAACAAACAACAAAGATGAGACGAAAAGAAATCTCTTTTGATGTTGTTTCAGCATTTCTTGAAAAAATTCATAAATATTTTTTACAAGAGAAGGAAGACCTAATTTTGAAGATTCAAAAAGGGATATTGATTGAGTGATAAAAAATTTTGTTTTGATATAACATCATTTTGTTTATACATTATATTTTTAAATTATGAATCTTTAATTTTTATATATAATCCTATCGTGGTAAACTGCAACCAACCGCAGAGAATCCAAAGAAGGCACCAGAGTTTACTGAGTTATTTATTATCTTTGTGTACTTTGCACCGACTCTACGAACTTTGCGGTTAAATTTTTTAAACAAAAAACTTCGCCAAAGGTGGATCTGCCTCTGGCATGAAAAGATTTTATTTGTAATACTATAGAATGGAGTAGAAATGGATATTAAAGAAATTAATCAAAAGGTTATAGAACATACTGATTTTATAAAGACGATATTTAATGAGATTGGAAAGGTTATTGTAGGTCAAGAATATATGATTAGAAGACTACTTATTGGACTCTTTGCAGATGGGCATGTTTTATTAGAAGGTGTGCCAGGATTGGCAAAAACTCTGGCTGTTAGCACCTTATCAGAAGTTATTAATGTTGATTTTCAACGAATTCAATTCACACCAGATTTGCTTCCTGCAGATTTAACAGGAACTTTGATATATAATCAAAAAGATGGTACATTTACTCCAAAAAAGGGTCCGATTTTCTCTAACTTAATCCTTGCTGATGAAATAAACCGCGCACCAGCAAAAGTTCAAAGTGCTTTACTTGAGGCTATGCAGGAAAGACAAGTTACTATTGGTGAAAAATCATATAAACTTGATGAGCCTTTTTTAGTTTTAGCAACTCAGAATCCAATTGAACAAGAAGGAACTTATCCCTTGCCAGAAGCACAGGTTGATCGTTTTATGCTTAAATTAAATATTGATTATCCCAACATAACTGAGGAAAAGGAAATAATCAATCGTATGGCAGACCAGCATGAAATCCAAGTTGATAAGGTTATTAAACCTAAAGATGTTATTGAATTGAGAAAGATTGTAAATGAAATTTATGTTGATGAAAAGATTAAAGAATATGTATTAAATTTAGTTTTTGCCACCAGAAATCCAGAAGAATATGACATAAAAGAGATTATCAATTATATTGAATATGGGGCTTCTCCAAGAGCATCAATATACTTAGTAAGAGCTGCCAAGGCAAATGCTCTGTTAGACCAGAGAGGTTATGTTTCTCCTGAAGATATCAAGGAAATTGGCAAAGATGTTCTTCGTCACCGCATCATTCTTACTTATGAAGCTGAAGCTGAAAATATCACAACAGAAGATATTGTTAATATAATTTTTAACGAGATAGAAATACCATAATTAGTGAATTGGTAAAATGGTCAATTGGTGAATTAGTTATCAGTTTACCAATTTACCAGTTAATAATTTACTAGTTTACTAATTTACCAGTTTACTATTGCAAGGTATGATTCCAAAAGAAATATTACAACAAGTTCGAAAAATTGAGATATCAACCAGAAGTATTGTAAATGAGCTTTTTTCTGGGGAATATCACAGTATTTTCAAGGGACAGGGTTTAGAATTTTCTGAAGTTCGAGCCTATCAACCTGGTGATAATGTAAAACTGATTGATTGGAATGTTTCAGCAAGATTTAATCAACCATATATAAAAAAGTTTGAAGAGACCCGTGAACTCACAGTAATGCTTATTATTGATGTTAGCAATTCTGGTGTATTTGGTACAGATGATAAACAAAAGAGGGAAATTTCAGCCGAAGTCGGTGCAATATTGGCTTTTTCAGCTATAACAAATAATGACAAGGTAGGACTTCTCCTCTTCTCTGATGTGATTGAACAGTATATCCCACCCAAAAAGGGTAAAAATGCTGTTTTGAGAATTGTTCGTGAAATTCTTTTTCATACTCCTGAGAATAAGAGAACTGCTATAAGCAATGCACTTGAATATTATTATAAAATGTCAAAAAAGAAAAGTATTATTTTTCTTATATCTGACTTCTATGATCAAAATTATTTCAAGACATTACAAATTGTTGCGCAAAAGCATGATGTTATTGCTATACGAATACTTGATCAAAAAGAATACGATATTCCGAAATTAGGTTTGATAAATTTTCAAGATGCTGAAACAGGTAATGAGATTTTCATAAATACGAGTAATAAACAATTTCAAGAGAATTTTCAATTATTATCTAAAGAACGAATTAATAATGTTGCTAATGAATTGAAAAGAATGAAAATTGATTTGATAGATATTGAAACTGGTAAACCATATATTGAAAATCTAATAAAGTTTTTTAAAAAACGAGCGAGACGAATTAGATGAAAAAATATTTCTTTTTGTTGTTCTTATTGTTTTTAACTTCTAATCTTTGGTGTAGAAATGTAAAAACCACTTTGGATATCACAATTACTGATTCATCCAAAATATTTATTGGTGATATAGTTGTTTTCAATGTTGAGATTGAACATCAAGAAAATGAGACTGTAAATATTCTTACAAAAGTAAAATCAGCAGTATTTGAGATATTATTATATGAAAAGAATATAATTAAAAAAGATGATATTTATATTTCAGATTTCAAATTTGAATCTGCCTTTTTTGATATAGGAAACCAAACTATTCCAAGATTAGAATTTCAAATTATGAATGATAATAATGTTTCAAGTGTTTATTCAGACTCACTCCTTATAAATGTTAAATCCGTTATAACTGATGACAGCGTTGAATTAAAGGATGTAAAACCTCCTTTACCATTGCATCTCAAATTCCTTGATTGGTTCTTACCGATTGCTATTATTATTGTCATTGTCATTATTATATTACTGATTAGTAGAATAACTCGTAAAAAGCCAATTTTTGCACCAAAGAAAAAGGTGACCATTCCTGCTCATATAATAGCATTAAAGAAGTTAAAAAAACTGAAAGCAAAAGACCTTCTTTCAAAGGGAAAAATTAAGAAATATTATGTTGAAATATCCTGGATATGTCGTGAATATCTTGAAAATCGATATAAATTACCAATTTTAGAACTTACAACTACAGAAATTAGACAATATTTTAAACAGAATAATATTATACAAAACGACCAATTTAGACATGATGCAATTTGGATTCTATATCAAAGTGATAGAGTTAAGTATGCTAAGTATATTCCTCCGTTATCTGAAGCTGAAGAAATTTTCACTTATTTGATAAATCTAATCGATGCAACAAAATTAATAGAACAAGATGAAACTAACATGTCAGCAAGCAGACACAAATAAACATTTAAATTATTAATTTTATGAATAAAATATTGTTCGTGTTAGTTCGTGTAGTTCGTGGCAAAAAGAGATTTTCATATGAAAATACAATTTCTTAATCCTTATTGGTTTTGGTTATTTATCATAATTCCAATCTTAATAATTTACCAAGTATTTATTAAGAGCAAAAAAAGACCATCATTGGTTTATTCTGACATCTCCACATTGAAATCATTTGATAAAGGGAATACAAAATTTTTATATTATTTTAAACATATTTTTAGATATCTAACTTTCATAATTCTTATTTTAGCCCTTGCAAGACCATCAATACCTGAAATGTTTACAAGAATTAAAGGTAGGGGAGTTGATATTTTATTGGCAATTGATGTTTCGACAAGTATGCGTGCTATTGATTTTCAACC
>DAOVPZ010000112.1 GCA_030628975.1 Candidatus Cloacimonadota bacterium | reverse complement strand
CATATTTTGGATTTCTTATTATATTTAAATACTCTTCATCAAGTTCGTAAGTATGCAATTCTGAATCTAATTTTTCTGCAGAAATTTTCGCTTTCTTACAATCAAAAAAAGGTGATGAAAAACAGACAGGGATAATCGTTATTCCAAGTTTTTGGATAATTCTTACCGTCAATATGCTATCTAATCCACCAGAGAATAAAGCCAGAGCATTGTATGATTTCTCACTTGTCATTAGTGTTCTTTAATTGGATAATATTAAAACTTTACACTAAGTGAGCATCCAACTTTTTTCAAGGAATATTCCTTTTCATCTTCCACATCACTACCAGCAGGTGCAGAAACATTTCTGGTCTCATAATTGTAAAATCCTTTTAAATTAAATATATAAAAGAATGGATATATAAGACTTCCCTCAAATCTGAATATTTTATCTTTTCTTCCAGAATGATATGGATCTACATTTTGTGAAAATTGTGATTGGAAGAATCTATTCTCAAATTCAAGTGATGTAAACAATCTTAAATCTTTTGCAAAATCAAAACTTCTTATTGGAATAGTGATTGACCCATAATAAATATTAGATTCGTATGATGCATCCCTGATTTCATATAATCCTGTAATATCTCCAAATACTTTTTCTGCTTCTGCTAACGACTGCTTATATGAGTATCGGAATTTCATCCTTATATTCTCATAAGGGAAAAATGTAACAGAAAAAGAATGCTTAAAATCATCTGAATCGTATTCGCCAAAATACTTATTATAATAATTCTGTGAATATTCAAACTGATACCCAAAATGAATCAAATCAACAAACTTCAAATTCATACCTGAACGATAAACATTCTTTGAATATGAAAATTTTCTATACATATCTTCATTATCAAGTAGGCTGTAATAATGATTTATATAGATATATGGGAAATAAAAATATTTAGCTGATATATCAAAATATTTACTGAAATATTGTATTACTTCTGCTCCTACAAATTTTACATCTTTTAAATCATTCTTCCAACATTTGTTGTATTTAAAAATTATTTTATCAACCTGGGTATGTCCTGCAACAATATAATGCTTTAATGCTAATTCACATCTAAATGATGTTACAATATCATCAACAGATTTAATGTGATATTTATCTGGTTTTTCATTATTTTTGAACTCATCAATGTTTTCTTCTGAAAGTTTTAATATATTACTGTTGTAATAGCTGGAAATTTCAATTTTATTATTGAATGAAAATTCATTGTCAAACCCAAAAGAATATGTTGAAATAAAAATGAATATTATAAGAAAAAGTATAATGTTTTTCATTCTTCTTCCAATTTTACTGCAGATTTATTTATATAAAATTTGAAAATCAACTCACGATTTTGGTCGCTGTCTTTAATAATTATGTTATGTAAGCCTTCAGAAAATTTTATAATATTTACATCCCCTTTTGAAGGTGTTCTATTTTGATAATCAGCAAAAATTGCTTTAGCTGATTTATTCGCTTCTTCTTGAAAAGTAGTTATCAATTCTGCATTATCATATAATTCAAACCGATAATTATATTTTTTTGTAATATGATTACCAAAAACCAGTCTGCTAATAATTTTTAATAAAACCGGACCTTCTAGTATCAGTTTTATCTCTCCTGATTTTGGAGTATAATAAGTATATTCTTTTTCATCAATGATTAACACCTTATCATCTTGATAAAACTGTGGAGAAAAAGCCACAAATTCAATCTGAGTATCTTTTGATTTTATAGTATTTCCACGAATTTTAATGAGTAATTTTTGAATAGATAAATTTTTAATTATAATATCATTAGTATTCCCATCTAATTTGCACAAATATTTATTGAAAGATGAAATTTTTTCACTATGCAATCCTTTGGATAATGTACTAACTCTTGTAGATTTTTTAATAATCCTCTCTTCATTATTAATAATAATAAGATATTTATAATTTAATTTATCATTTTCTTCAAAAATAAGTCTTGAATATATTCGTAAGCTATCGATATTTACAGTTCTAATTTTTATTTCTTCTTCTGGAAGTATAAGAAAATACTTTATAATCTTACTTGCTTTTGAGTTATAAATTGAAAATTCCTTTGTAGTCTTCATATATTTAATCTCTGAAATGTTGCTTTTTGCGAGAACAGAATTAAAAATTAGAATAGAAAGAATCAATACAACTATAAATTTATTTCTCATAAATCAATCCTTGTTTACAATATTAATTTCTTTTTCTGTAAATTTTTGTTGTTTATGATCAAAAAGTATAACAATTACAATTAATATTATCATTATCCCAAGTGAGATAGCTGTAACAGTGATATTATGATATTCTTCAACAAAAACTTTTCCAATACCGGGTTCAGGTAAAGGAACTGGTGCAATGGGCAAATCATAAATCTCAGCAACCTTTGGAATATCAAGTAGATGAATAATTGGAATTCCTTCTTCAGCAAAAAGGAACATTGTACCTTTTATCGGAATATTTTTTGTAGAAACATACCTATGCAAGCCTGGAGATAAAAGTTTTCCAGTTATTGCATCACCAAGACTTGACAATCCCCCACCAATGTTTACATATAATTTTATCTCTTTATTTGAATAGTTAGAAAATAATGACATTTTTTCCTGGATATTCTTTTCAAGACTGTTCTCTCTAACTAATGGCACATTATTTCTTCTTACTGCTTCGATTATCAAATCTCTACCGATTTTACTTAATCCTCTTCCTAAATCTCTTCCACCACCAAGAGATGTTGCAAAGCTTCTGTATGGAAATATACCTTTATCATAAAGGAGAGTTTCAATATCCAACCAGGTAAAATCAGGATCAGTTGCTCCAAACATAGAGGCTCCAACCGAGCTTATTATAACTAAATCTAAACACAATACTTTAGCTGCGCTCATAACAGCTATATTCAAAGCAGGCATAGATGCTGTTAAGCTTACAGCGACCAAATCACCTTCTTTCAATCTTGCTTTTTTAAGATAATCAACAATTACAGCAGCAAAATTTGGATTGAGTGTTGTTAATTTCGATTCCAGACTTCCTCTATCAGTTGTTATTTCTGTTTCTTTTTCGCCAATCAAAGCTGTTTTATTGGGGTCATTATTTTCATCAATAAATATATTCTGTGCTAATCGAAATTCACGAATGACTTGTTCGGCTTCTTGCATTAACTTTGCTGCATTTAGTTTTTCTTCAAAATATTTTTCCTCTACAAATACACGACTTTTGTATGACCAGATGAATAGAATTATTGCAATAAACAAAAGGATAATCAAACTTGATTTTGATTTAGCACTTGGAATAAACATATCACTCCTAAAAAATGAACTCAACGCAGAAGAACGCCGAAATTACAGAAAACGCTAAAGAAAAAATTGAAATTAAATAATTCATTCTTTTTCTCTGACATTTAATATCTTTAATCCCACTCTTCTGTGAGTTATTCAGTTTAGCCAATTAATTTTCCACCAAAAACGATTATTAATATAAACCTTACTATTACTGCAGCTATGCCCATTACTGTTAGGGTTTGAACAATTCCCTGCCTATCCATTGAATTAGCTATTAAGCCTGGAATAATATAACCAATAACCTGTACAGTATAATCGCTTGGTAATGTAGAAAATAAACCATAACTTCTTGCAATCCATCCAAATATAAAACCTAAGAGAACTGATATTACCATTCTTCTTCTTCCATAAATAAACATAAATGTTCCAAGTAATTTAACAATACCGTATACAATAAAACTGATTAATAAAGTTGCAAAAATTGTCCAGGGCTGATGCAGATACATTGCAATATAACCACATACGACAATACCCCCAGCAGCAACCCCGAATGTTTCTAAAAAGAAAAGACTGATAATTACCCCAAAACCTACAGACACTTCAAACATATAGTTCTCCCTTTTCACTGAAATATTTTAAGATAATTCCACCATTTCCACCAATATTTCCAATTCCGATTAATAATATTCTTTTTGGTTTTAATTCTTTAATTTTATTAATGAGAGCTTCACCACTAATCCAGCCCAAATCATGGATTATATTAGATGAAATGTTGTGCTTAAGAGCATAAGATTTTATTGTAGATGTTTGCTCCCCTATGAGATATAGCATATCAAAATGTATATCGTGAAGCATCTTAATCAACTGTTTTGAGCGGAACATACGATCAGCTCGTGTGTTTAATACAATTCCAGTAAATTCAATTTCTTTATGTATGGTCTTTATATATTTCATCACAAATGTTGTAGATTCAGGATCATTGGCAGCAAAAGAATGAGCAAAATAGATTTCTTTGTTATCATTTTTCAATATAAACAATTGCGTTGCTCCAATGTCTGGATTAACTTTTTTCATACCATTTAGAGCAATCTCCTTTTTAACACCACAACTTTCACATACTTCCAATGCCAAAGCCACATTCT
>DAOVPZ010000071.1 GCA_030628975.1 Candidatus Cloacimonadota bacterium | reverse complement strand
TTTAACATTTGCCTGCCCGCCGTTTCACTTTGGAAGGCGGGGGTTTTGTCATTTTATTTGACATTACGAATTAGTCCCCTCGTCCGCGGGGATAGAAATTATTGTCTTTATTAATGATTAATATTTCCTGTTTGGTTCTGGTTCATCCTTTGTAGTACTACGGAGAACGGGCTTGTCCAGGTTAGGAATATAACGATCATCTTAAGTATTAGTTATTATTTCTTGATTAATAATAGTTAGTTGTATATAAAAACTATAAGTTGAAAAGTAAAGATACCTATTCTTTATTTTAAAGGTTATTTCATATAAAAATTGGAATTTTACTAATGACTGAGAATCTTTACTTTAATAAGATTATTTTATTTGTTGATATGAAATTACCAATTCGTAACGCGATAAAATAAATACCACTATTTACATATTTAGAATTCATATCTTTTCCATTCCATATAAGTTCATATTCTTGTAATTCTGAATTTGTTAGAATGAATTTTTTAATT
Organism: Candidatus Cloacimonadota bacterium; assembly: GCA_030628975.1. GTDB lineage: Bacteria > Cloacimonadota > Cloacimonadia > JGIOTU-2 > JGIOTU-2 > JAGMCF01. The sequence goes on along the minus strand of DAOVPZ010000071.1, from coordinate 5,847 downwards.
AGTTGTCCTCTAATATTATAAATATAGAGTGAGATAACTTGGTTACTAATTCCTTGCGGAACTTGGAATCTTATTTTTGTTTCTGGGAAAAAAGGGTTTGGATAATTGGTTAAAGAGAAGATATTATCAAATTTATTATAATTATCAGAAACAGGAGTATCTTCACCAAAATCTTGTAGGGCTATTTCGATTAATTGAGCAGATGCATCAATATTCATATAATATAGAGGAAATCCTAAGAAATATAACTTGTAATTATTACTATACTTTATAGCGCAAGGTTTATTTTCCCAACAGCTATCATTAATTGTAGAATCAAAACGATAAATGATTTCAGCATCTCCATAAGTTTCAAACTTGTATATATACTTTAAATAATCACCCCATCCAAGAGGTGGAACTTTGTTTATATCAATATCTAAATATGGAAATCCATTTCCCCCAAAAGCACCTGCAAATCCTTCTGTTGTATTGTATACAGGATTAGTTATATGTAAATAATCTTGATAGATATCTGGAGGAATATTTGATAGATGTTTCCAGCCAGAAATAAATAGATTCCCTCCAGCTAAAAGATAGGATTTCAATAAGTAGGGATTATCTCCTAAATGTGAATCAATGAGTTCATCTGAATGCCAGATGATGGATGAATATTTTACTAATTCTGATAAGGGAGGTATCCCCAATTCCTCAGTATCCCAATCAGTGTGTGAATAATTATCTAATAAATAGTTATAAAAGGAATCCACTTCTGCATCAGTTGGAAAGGCTGGATTTGTGTTATTTGTTTCATCAATTACAAATATCCCTTGATCTAATGAAAAATCAACTGGTATGGCAGAAACCTCATTTGAAAATTTGCTAATATAATTTCCATTACTACTGGTAACTGCAGTTATTTTATAAAAATAGGTTTGTCCATTTGTTAATCCTTCATCAAAATACATTATATCATTTACAGGTTGAGAATTAATTTGTAAGTATTCACCCCCACTTTCTTTACGATAAATATTAAATCCTTCAATATTTGGATCGAAGAATTCGTTCCAGGTTAAAAGGATAGAACCTTTTCCAGGAATAATTTCTTCCAATTCAGGAATCTGTTCTTCATATCCGTAATCTAAAACCCAATTATCCGGATCCCATATTAAACTATCCAGATTACCAACAAGTGAAACATTACAATAATTAAAACCAGAATCAGCCCACACTCTTCCTTCCTGATTATTTAACATATAAGGAATATACATTGCGAAAGGATCACCGTGACTTCCTTCAGAAAATAGTGTAATTCTCAAAGAATCATATTCATCTGAAGTGTAAGTAGTGTATTTATATCGAGGTCGTCCTTCATTATAAAACCATTGGTCAAAGAACCAATCCAATTCCATTCCACTTACAGATTCAGCGCAATTTTCCAAATCTTCAGTAAGAATATTTCCATACATAAAGTTAGGCTCCTGCATGAATTCATAAATAGTTTGAGAGAAATCATCTTCACCTAAAACACCACGAAGCATGTGAAGGGTCCATCCTCCTTTCGAATAAATGACGATATTGAAAATATGACTTGCTGTTCCCTCTGGATCACGATACAAACAAGGATCAAGTTGACTTCCATTATCAAGGTTATTCATAAAATCATGTAAACCTTGTGAGCCATACAAATGCTCTGCCCAAAGTGCTTCACTATATCTTGCAAAGCCTTCTTTTAACCACACATGAGCCCAGGAACCAATGGTAAGACAATCACCAGCCCATTGATGAGCTAATTCATGAGCAACAGTAGATTCAGCTCCAGGATCGGTAATATAGCTACTCTGAAACGAGGTGCATGTTTGATGTTCCATTGCTAATGCTCCCAAATTTGTACAAACAGCATGTCCATATTTTTCACTTAAAAAAGGATAAGTACCATAAATTGAGGAGAAAAAATCCAACATTTCTGAGGTTAGACTAAACAAATCCACACTTATACTATATTGTTCTGGATAGATATAATTATCAACCATCATTGTTTGAGAATTATATTCATATTCAAAAGAAAATATTTCGTAATTTGTTACAGCAAAAGAAGTTAGATATGTCGCAACCGGATATGATTCATGCCATTTATTAGTAATAGTATTATCTCCATTGTCAATAACTTCCTGCAAAAGACCATTAGAAGCGCAAACATATTCTGAAGGGAAAGTAATCCATATATCAATCGAATCAGGTTTGTCTGCTGGTGTATCTTTACAAGGCCACCATTTTCTTGCACCTTTTGGAGAAACCATTGTAAAAGCAATAGGAACTCCATTGTGAGTTTCAAACTTCAAACCATCTTCCAATCTTGTTTCCGGATAACCATGATATTGGATATTCAATTCTACAATATCACCGGAATTGAAAAGTCCATTTAGGTCAATATCAATTATATTATCTTCATGAGTATAAGCTAAATTCAGGCTATTTCTATAAATTCCATCTATAATTAAATTGTTTGTAAAATGAAGAAGAATATTTGAAACACTATCATCAATTACTTCAAAACGAACAATATTATTTGCTATAATAAATTCATTTTCGAAATCCACATTGATATCAATCAGATAATATTTAACATCGTAGTTTTCCATTGCCTTTGTATCTTCTTTTAGAAGTTCCTGCCAGGCTTGGTAGTTTTTGGTTTTTAATATAATAGCCTGTCTGGTGCTTTCGACAATTTTTTTGAAATCAGGATATTCGCGTTGTGTTTGGTTTGCTTCTAATGAACTTAGAAAGAATAAAAATAATATAAGTAGTATTTTTCTCATTTTTATTACCCCTATTGTGTATTTATATAAATATAAAAAAAATACCAATTATATTGTCAAGAGAAACTGATTGATTTTTGGTGAGTATCCCAAGTAGATTGTTTTATTATTGACTCTCTGCTTATCTAATAAATTAAAAAATTTCCACCACTGATAAGCAAATTGCTTATGTATCACTTGGTGGGATATTAGAGTTTATCATCATATCCAATCAATTCTGCTTTCATTTCCTGTCTTTCAATTTCTGCCAACTCCTCAAGAATAGTATTTAGCATAATTGTCTTTTCGCGATATGGAAGAAATGAGCTTTTAAAACCATTTATTATTAAATTTTTTATCTGTTTATAGTTAAAATTAAAATGCTCTATTGTTAACATAAATTCTTTTGTCATTGTAGTATTTGACATAAGTCTATTATCAGTATTTAATGTAACTCTTAGTCCAAAGTCATAAAATATTCCCAGAGGATGGGTTGCAAAAGATTTAACAGCCTTAGTATGTAGATTACTCGCAATGCAAATCTCAATGGGAATACGATGGTCATTAACATAATTAAGTAAATCCCCATCTTCCACTAAACGGGTACCATGTCCAATTCTATGAGCACCACAATAATGAATTGCTTGATGAATGCTTAAAGGACCATATCCTTCACCTGCATGAATTGTAATATTCAGATTATTCTTAAGTGCCAGATCAAAAGCTTCACGATGTTCCTTGGCAGGATAGTTCATCTCCTCTCCAGCAAGATCAAAACCGACTACACCCTTACCTTTATATGCAATTGCTAATTCAGCTAATTTTAATGACACATCAGGGTTCATATCTCTCATTCCTGTAATAATAACACCAGTTTTTATGTTAAAGTCTTTCTCTGCTTGCTTTAGACCATCTAATACAGCATTAGAAACTTCAGTAAGACTTAATCCCTTTTTTGTATGAAGAATTGGGCAATATCTTACTTCGGTATAACGTATGTTTTCTTTTACTGAATCTTCTGCTAATTCGTAGGCTGCACGGAAAAGTGCTTCTTCTGTTTGCAGCACTAAAAGTGTGTATTTGAATCCTTCAAGATATTCTTCTAAACTTTTTGCATTCTCCCCTGAGACTATCTTTTTAAGTTTTTTCGGATCAGAAGTTGGTAATTTCAACTTTTGTTTTTCTGCTAAATTGATAATTGTTTCGATTCGCAATGAACCGTCTATATGAACATGCAAATCTGTCTTGGGAAGTCTGCTTATTAATTCCTCTGTTAATTTTACATCCATGTTTGCTCCTATATTAAAAAATATTTCTCAATCTGGTTACATAATTCATCTGAATTTTCTTGATCGTTACTTTCAGAAATAATTCGAACTACTGGTTCGGTTCCAGATTTTCTTATATGAATCCAATATTCTTTGTTAATAATTTTTATTCCATCTATACAGTCAAATTTACTATCAGGATATTTCTCTTTTATTTGTGCTAATTTTTCATCAAAATCTATCCACCAACTAGCGGATAAGTTAACTTTCCTTTTACACATAAAATAATGTGGAATATTATTTGCCAATTCAGAAATCCTCTTTCCTGTTTTTGCCATATAAGACAAAATAAGAGCCATTCCAAGTGGAGCATCTCTTGTATAATGAAGTTCAGGAAGAATAATTCCACCATTTCCTTCACCACCTATAATACAATTATGCTTTTTCATCATTTCTGAGACATTTATCTCACCAACTTTTGAGTAAAAAACTTCCACATTATATTTCTTTCCAATATCCTCAGAAGCCCTTGATGAAGATAGATTTATTGCAATATTTCCTCTATTCTGAGAAAGGATATAATCTTCAGCTAAAAGTAGAGAGAACTCGGTTCCAAGTGCTTTTCCTTTTTCAGAAACAATAGCTAATCTATCAACATCCGGGTCTGTGGCAAAACCTACATCTGCTTTCTCGGAAAAAACTAATTTTTTTAGTTCATGTAGGTTGTTCGCGGAGGGTTCTGCAATTCTGGAGAAGATACCAGTTGGTTCTGAGAATAGTTCGATAACTTCACATCCTAACTCACGCAATAATTGTGGAGATAACAGACCTCCTGCACCATTTGTGGAATCTATTACTACTTTATAATGTTTTTTTCTTATTGATTCAACATCAACATATTTCAAACCAAGAATACTTTTTATATGATTCTCAATAGCAGATTTATCTAAACTTAATTTACCAATTTTGTCCCATTTTTGATTAATTATATCTTTATTGTTAATTGACCAGAACATATCCGATTGTTCGGGAGTCAAAAAAGTACCATTTGGTCCAATAAGTTTAAGTGCATTCCATTCTTTTGGATTGTGGCTTGCAGTAATTGCAATTCCACCACTTGCATTTGATTTTTCAACTGCCAATAAAATCGTTGGTGTAGGACAAATTCCAAGATCAACTACATCTGAACCGACTGACATAAGTCCGGATGAAATTACATTAAAAAGCATCTGTCCAGTTGTGCGAGAATCTCGCCCGACCAATATTTTCCCTTTTTTACAATAAGTACCAAATTTTTGAGCAAAGTCCATTACATTTTTCACAGTTAGAGTTTCGCCAACAATTCCTCTAATTCCTGATACACTTTTCATCAGATTTGACATCTTATTTCATCTTCCTCGTCTGGAGGTGAGAACTCCATATTATAATCTGGTTTAAACAGTCCGCCAGCTGGCGGATGTAATCCTGTTTTCCTTTCATAATAATATCACAATCAATCATTTTCATTTTTTTTACCACCATTACAAATGGTAGTTTCAACCATTCGCAAGGTTTTCAGAGTTTAAGGATGGACACTAATTATAATTTTACGAGAGTTTTTATCAATTATTTCAAAGTTAATTTTATAATACTTTTCAGGAAGGATGTATTCTGCTTTTTCCGGCCATTCAATAAAAAATACTCCTTTACGATTTAGAAAATCTGAGAATCCAATTTCTTCAATTTCCTTCTCATTTTTCAAACGATAGAAATCAAAATGATAAATTGGTAAACTGGCATTATATTCATTTAAGATTGTAAAT
>DAOVPZ010000003.1 GCA_030628975.1 Candidatus Cloacimonadota bacterium | reverse complement strand
CTATTACAAGATCATAGAAGATGAACTGATGAATATCGGAGGGATTAAGACTCTCATCTCGAGCAATTATTACTCTGAATCAGACTTCTGGAAAATCTGGAATAAGGAGAATTACGACAAGGTCAAGCGCAAAACTGACCCGAACAATATTTTCCGCGACCTTTATACAAAGACTTGCAGAACAATGATAGGGTTGGAAAGGTAAGGTAACCATCAAAAATAATCTGAATTACTCGGCTCGGGGCGTATAACAAAGGATATATGGTTCACTTCGTTGCACTCGTTCACCCAAATTTTTGTTACACTGCGTTCCGCAAAAACTTCATATATCCTAAACCGTTAGCTGTTATTTTTAAAGACCTTACAACAACAAAAAAATGGTAAAAATTTAGATATAGAAAATAGAGAAGAGGACTTCAAAAACATATATGATAATATTTAGCGAATTGAATTGGGCATTAGAGCAATTTCAATTATGTATGATGAACATTCTTTCTGATAAGAATTCTAAGGAGAATGTATTTGGATTAAAAGACAATATTAACTACAGATTGTTTGCTACAAGTCATAATTATAAAATCCTTTTAAAGGAATTGTATGTAGCAGAAAGGAACTTAGCAGGAATTCAGCAAAAATATCCAAATTATTTGACTGGGTTCTTATTTAGAATAACTTAAAAATTTTTTTATGAATATAACTCAATCAATAGATACTTTGATTAAAAAAGGCAATAAAGCCCTAGATAATGGTAATTGCAAGCAGGCTTATTCATTTCTTCAACAAGTTTATCAGTTACTTTTAAGCATTCCCCAAAGTCATATTCTATGGGTTTATTATTATATAAATCTTGCCAGTGTGTATAATAATATGGGACAATTTTTGGAAAGTATTGATTGCTGTCAAAGTGCTGAACAAATTATTCCGATTAAAGGAAACGATGATTTGAAAGCGAAAATTGAAAGTTGTAGGGCGGCTTCATATTTAAATATTAGTGATTATCCAAATTCATTAGAGAGTGTAAAAAAAGCAATCAGGCTATATAAAAGAATAAACATGAAAGAAAATGTTGCCCTTGAACTAATTACATATGGAAATATCCTATTAAGAATTGGGAAATGGGATCAAGCAATAAAAAATTATAGCGAAGCATTGTTTATAGCAAAGAAAACAAAGAATAAACGATTAGAGGCTAAAACATTGATGCAGCTTGGATTTGTTTTTAGAGCTCACAGATTCCTATATTTGGCAATCGATCATTTCCGTGAAGCCGAAAGAATATTTAAAAAATTAAACTTCAACCAGGGATTGGTAACAGCTTTATATGAAAGAGCGAACACATATCTTTCTTTAAAGATGACTGAAGAAACTCTTGCATTGATCAAACAAATTAAGGCATTAACGCCCCCGGATTCCACAATGTGCTCATTTTTATATAATTTACGATACTGCCTCCATAGTCAAAACAAGAATTTCACAGAAGCAATGGACTGTGCCAATTTATTACTGGATTTCTTTAAAAAGGCTCATGATAAAAGGGGAGTAGCTAAGAGTTTTGAAAAAATAGCGTCTGTTTATTATAATCTTTCAAAATTGGAGCCAGCAAAAAAATATGGAGAAAAAGCTTTGATAATAGCGGAAGAAATTGGAGATAAACTTCTACAGAACCTTTGTAAAAAATTACTTCAAGATATTGACCATATAATAAAAAACAATATTGATTTAGATGAATTAAGAAAGAATGAAGACTATGACACCCGAAAAAATTAAACAACTTCCAACAATACTGTCTATCTTAGATATGATTGCCGGTGAAGAAGAAAGACTTAGAAATAATGTAAGATGGAATTTATTATCAAATTTGGGGGCTGAAGACAAGTTTGAAATTAAGTCTGAAACACCCAACGGTCCTTGTGTTTTGCAACCCACATATTCTTGTTTTAATTCTTATTTTCGTGGACAGACTCAATATTATGAAGATTGCATTCCTACCATATTTCGTAACAAAGAAAAAGATAATATTGACCGGTTTATTTATCGCCTTCGTTCGTCTGAATTTGAACTATTACTCCAGACCCATCCATTTGTTAAACTAATATATAATGAAGGCATTGTATTTAAGAATTTCGGAAAAGATGTTTTAGTATCACTAAAAGTAGATTATTTGGGTTTGGCACAACATTATGAATTAGAAACTGATATGTTAGATTTTACAAACAACAAATGGGTAGCTGCATTTTTTGCTACATGCAGAAAAGAGAATGGCAGATATATTCCAATGGACTCCAAAGGATATGGTGTTGTTTACAGATATAGTCTTCCGCCTGAGTATTTTTTACCCGGAAAAGATAATTCAATTCAAGGCAAAAAAATTTCAGTTATCGGTTTACAACCATTTAATAGACCAGGAGAACAAAAAGGATTTGCATTAAAGATGGAAGAAGGTGAAAATCTGAATAATGTTAAAGGAATAAAGAAATATCTTTTTCGCCACGATAAATTAGCTGCCAAAATAATATATAACAGAATGAATAAAGGAAAGAATTTATTTCCTTATGATGAATTAGAAGAATTAGCCAAAAAAATAAAAAGCAGCAAGAAGATTTCGAATAATGCTTTTGAGCTTGTGTGTAAAAAATATACTGTTGAACAAATAAATGAAGAAAAACTTCGTGAGACATGTATTGGTAAAGGGATTAAATTTGTAAACTATCCAGTTGCACGTTTTTCAAAAGATATTAAAAGGAATTTTCTGACATATTGGAAAAAGAATGGGGAGAAGGAGTTCTTCTCAAAAATAGTATATAGACAATGCTTTCAACATCCGGAGTAATTATACTTCGACGTACTTGAATTACAATTCAAGATACTTATATGTTAAAGTAATATTAGTTTTTACTAAAGAATAAAGTGATAATTAAAAATTATGTTGACCAATAAAGAAGTATTCAAATAGTTTATTGAGCCTATGTTTGAAACCATTGTTGCACGTTTCTGTATGCAGTGTTGTAAAACCATACTGCCATGAGTATATTGTGGGGCAGCGAGGGGTAATAAAAAATTACAGCAAAAAGCTAAGAGATGTGCAGAAAAGAGAGGGAAGAACAGATGCTGGATTTTATACAGCAATGGGAGCAAAGCAGGAAGGGGCAGGTAGTCTTTGCTCAATCAAGAGATGTTAAACTATTGGAACCCTTCGGATGACTCCGAAATGATATTGATATTTTAACTCATAGAAAACAAGATAGTACAACAGCTAACAATGCATCATAAGTAATGGCGGTGAAAGAGGTAAGTATTAAGATTTGTAGCGCGCATCAACTCTGTAACGGGGTAATAGGAAAGTGCTACGCACTTCGCCACTACTCATATGCCAACCCCTATACGCAATTGACTTAAGAAAAATATTAATATTGGAGGCAGAAAAATGAAGAATGTTCAGCCAAAGATGTTTAATAAAAAAGCATCTAATCCGAAAAATAAACCTGATCAAATTATAGAAGCTATAGTATTGAAACATGGGCAATGTATTGCTGATATTGGAAGTGGGGGAGGCTACTTTTCTTTAAGATTTGCTAAAATAGTAGGACAAGAAGGGAAAGTTTATGCAGTCGATGCAAGCCCAGATTTTTTAGGATTTATTAAAAAAAGTGCAAAAGATGAGGAATTGAATAATGTTATACCAACGCTTGTTTCAGAAGATAGATTAGATTTACCTGAAAAAAGTTTGGATTTTGTATTTATGCGTAATGTTACCCATCATATACGAAATCGAGTAAAGTATTTTAGAAATTTAAAAAATTTTCTAAAACCAGATGGCAAGATTATCATTATAGAATATAAAAAGGGTAAATTTTTCACTTTTCGTGGAATATTTGGACATGATGTTCCTAAAGAAGTTATTAGACGAGAAATGGAAGAGGCTGGATATTTATTAGAAAATGAGTTTGATTTTTTACCAGAACAACACTTTACAATTTATTCAAAACAATCATAGCTGATTCGCAAAACATGAAAAGATCGTCCTCAACAGCGTATAACACAGCATATACGCTACTCCGCCAGCTGGGAGATTGCCCTTCGCTCCACGACTTCGCATACACCGAAACCGTTAAGTGAAATAGCAACTTTAATATATTTAGAAGGTGATTGATAGAATAAAATCTTGTATTTGTGAATAGGGTTTTGATGTTGATTAATTCATCGATTGGGTATCTAAACAATTATAAAAAAGAGATAGATGAGGATTAATATATGATAAATTAAGAAAATTACTGTTCTAATCACTTGAAAACTCCTCAGGTAAAAAATGAAGGGGAAGATTATGCGAAAATCTAAAAAATCTGTTATATAATAAATAGTAAGAGAATATTACATATATTATAATTACCAATCAATTAATCAGCCAGGTGCAATTATGTGCCTGGCTATTTTTATTTCAGGAGGACCAAATGAGCATAAGAATTGAAAGAAAAATAATTGCTTTTTATAGTTGTACAATGGAGCCAATTAATCCAGAGTATTTATCAATTACAAAATATAAGATTAGAAAATATATTAATGAATATCAAAGAGAAATTCCAGACGACCCCAATTATTCAATTGAAGATATGGTTCATGATTTAACAAATTCTTCTGGAATGTATACATTGCCCTTTGACACATCTAAAGCAATGATTGAGTTTGTTGAAGAACTATTAAATGAACTGGTCAATTAGGAGGTTCAGATGATAGGACTATTTATAAGTTACAGATCAGGTAATCATTATATTGGTATTTATCCAACCATTGATATTACACATGTAGTTGTGAAAGAATTAATTGAAGATTTGGAATTGTTGGATAAATTCATTACAATATCGCAATTAAGAAAGCAATTAGATACCAGGGATGATTACTGGCATGAGTTTTCTGATGGTACCTGGATAACGATACAACCGATTGCGGAGGGATTAGCAGCTAAATATAAGCTGATAAAGTAAAGAAGTTTTAATTCAAAAAAGTTAAGTAAATTACAGTCCAGTTCGTCAACATTTGAGGATTGGGCTATTTTTTTATCCATCGAAGAGGGAGTTATATCAACAATTAAGACACAATAATTGGAGGAACAAATGATACCATCACAGTTATACAATACTGTAAGATTTTGTATAAAGAACAAGCTGCCATTACTAATTAAAGGTTCACCTGGAATAGGCAAAACAGACATAGTAAAACAAGCATGTAAGTCTGTAAGAGCAGGTCTTACAATATCTCATCCTGTTGTAAGTGATCCAACTGATTATAAAGGATTGCCATTTCCAGAGGGAGACCATGCAAGCTTTCTACCTTTTGGTGATTTAAAACAGCTTATTGAAGCTAAAAAGTCCCTTGTATTTTTTCTTGATGATCTAGGGCAGGCTCAGGTTTCAGTGCAGGCTGCAGCAATGCAGTTACTCCTCGGCAGAAGAATTAATGGGCATAAGGTATCCAATAAAGTCACATTCATAGCAGCAACAAACAGACGACAGGACAAAGCTGGGGTTCAAGGTATCTTAGAACCTGTCAAGAGTCGTTTTATATCAATCGTTGAACTTGAGAAAGATGTTGATGATTGGGTTCGTTGGGCATTAAAGAATGATATGCCAACAGACCTTATTGCATTCATAAGATTTCGCCCAGATTTATTAAACGACTTTAAACCAACAGCAGATATGGTAAATTCTCCATGCCCGAGAACTGTAGCAGCAGTAGGCACCATGATAATGGATGGTTTGTTTGAAGAATTCGGAGAAGTCGGGGTAGGTGATAATCATTCAACAGGTCAGGTTTATGAGATTATTTCAGGAGCAGTAGGAGAAGCATTTGCAGCCGAATACCTTGCATTCAGGAGACTTTATAGGGAACTCCCAGACATTGAATACATAATAATGCATCCAGAGACAGCTGATGTCCCTCAGGACCCTGCAACACTATACGCTATTTGTGGAGCACTATCAAAGAAATCAGGTGAGAATAATTTTGATAATATACTAACTTATGTTGAGAGGATACAACCTGAATTTCAAGTATTCTTGGTCAGAGATGCAACGGCTTTGAATGCTAATTTAATGAAAACCCGAGCTTTTAATAAATGGGCTGTTTCTCATAAAGATATTTATGTATAAAATCAAAAAAGGTAAAAAATATGTCAAAAACAATCAAATGTAAATGTGGGGCAGAAACTCTCTATTGTTTCAGAATTTACTGTCCTAAATGTGAACCTGAATATCATAAATTTGTTCATAATAATTGCAAGAATTGTATTCATAATATTGATAATCATTATTGCGATTCAACACCAAAATTTAATAAAAAGGGAAATTGTTTTAATAAGGAGGAGAGATGAAATATTATGTAAAATATCGTGACGAATTTGAAGTAGTAGTAGAGGCCAAAAATGAAAAAGAAGCTCTTGAGAAAGCCAGACAGAGTAATTCTTGGTCTCTAATATATGATCTTTGGGAAGATTTAATAACTATTGAGAATATGATGGAGGACAAAAATGAGTGAAAGAATTCAAGAAAAAGCTATGATCGTCACATTGGCAATTAGTCAATGGACAGCAAGGCGATATGATATAGAAATTTCTGATGAAATAGAACAACGCCACAATGCTCAAGAAGCAGGGAGATATAATAAACTTCTTATTGCGAAAGACGAAATTAATAAAATAACTCAGATTACAAACAATGCAAGGTTATATAATTATAAGGTCACATTGCCGTGGACAGATAAAGGAGATAGATTGTTACCATCTGAACTATTTTTTGATTATATAGCCAGTATGGAGAAATATAAAGACCAATTTGAAAAAGCTGTAAAGAATTTCATCTCAAAATATCAAGAATTAAAATCTGAAGCAACAATTCGTCTCCGGGATATGTATAGGGATGCCGATTATCCTGATAGTTATACACTGGAATCTAGATATAACTTTAATATAAACATACTTCCAATACCAGATGGAAAGGATTTTAGAGTAAATTTACAAAATGATGAAATAGTAAAAATTCAAAAAGATATTGAAGAAAGAACCAAATTAACTATAGAAAAAAGCATTCAGAATCTCTGGAAAAGGTTTTATGAGGCTATCTCCAGAATGGCTGATCAATTATCAAATAAACATGGGAAAATTTATGATAGTCTAATTGAAAACATAAAAGAACTTTGTTACTTGCTACCAGCATTAAATATAACTAATGATAAGGTTCTTAATGATATGAAAGAAGAAATAGAAAAGAAACTTATCGTTTCAGCAGAATCATTAAGGGAAAATAAGAAATATCGTCAGTCTAAAGCAAGAGAAGCCAGGGATATTGTAAACAAAATGAAGTATTATATGACTTAGTGGGGGTAATCCATGACACCGGAAAAACAGATGATAAGAGCAAGAGTGGGGTTGATATTATCAGCTCCATTTTTTGCAAGTATAGCCTTAAGGCTAAAATTGATTAAAGACCCATCTTGCGAAACATTATGGACAGACAGCGAGTATTTAGGATACAATCCTGAATATGTAATGAATATAAGTTTAGATGAACTAAAAGGCATAATAGCTCATGAAGTAATGCATGTTGCAATGCTGCATCCATTCAGAAGAATGGGCAGAGAACATAGCAGATGGAACATAGCAGGAGATTATGCGATTAATGGCATAATTGAAGAAGCTGATTTTATACTTCCAGCAAGCAGATTGCGAAACCCCGAATATGATGGAAAAGAAGCTGAAAAGATATATTCTATGCTACCAGACGATACTCGTGGAAGGGCTGAATCAGATTCTAATAAAGTACAAAATCAACCTGGGAATAATCAACAGAACCAGGATCCTGGCAGATGTGGAGAAGTTAGGGATTATAAAGCAGGTCAGACAGTATCTACAGCTGAGATAAAACAAAAAATTGAGGAGTGGAAGATAAAGATCCAGCAGGCATCCAACATTGCCAGATCTCAAGGCAAGTTATCTGACGATATTGATAGAATGATAAAGGAAATGCTTGAACCTAAACTACCCTGGCAGGAGATTCTTTCAAGGTTTTTAACTGAGAATGCAAGAAATGATTACACCTGGACAATGCCAAATAGAAGATATACTCATCTTGGTCTATACCTTCCAGAGTTAAAGAATCCTGAACTGGGACAGATTGCGTTATTAATTGATACAAGTGGTAGTATCAGCGAGAGAGAATTAGATGAGATGGCTGCAGAACTAAGAGGAATATTTCAGATATTCCCAGATGCAGAGATACAGGTATTATATGTTGATTCAGATGTTAAAGGATCACAATTAATCAAGGCAAATGATATAAAATTAGAAGCAAGAGGAGGTGGTGGAACTAACTACAAACCAGGATTTGAATGGCTAAAAGAAAATGATATTGCTCCTGTATGTGCTATATATATGACAGATGGCTGGTGTGATAGATTTCCAGAAGAACCTGACTATCCTGTTTTATGGATATTAACAGATAAAAATGACAGGTTTAATGCACCATTTGGTGAAACTATAATAATGAATAGATGAGGTGTAAAATGGAGAATCAAATGATAGCAGAGGAAAATATAAAATTGGCTGTAGACGTCTCGATAGGAGAACACTATTTTCAGCCTGATGAAGACAAAGGGAACTTTGAGAATTTTGTATATATATTAAGGCATATAGACACTATTTTAAAATTAGAAAAAGCCTTATCAAAAGCAGGAGCAGTAATAGAAGAAGCCGAAGGATTAATAGAAGAACATAGCAGGTGGTATGACCATAAAAAGATGCTGTGTGTGAATGTTAAGCGATATGGAGATTATGTAGATGTTGAAAAATTGATTGAAAAGTTAGAAATAACGGAGAATGAAAAAAAACATCTAGTGGAAAAATTTGATGAAACATATATTAACTCACTCTGGGATGATTTTATTTATTTTAGTCAATCATATATTATTGATGATTTCCTGAAAGGTTGCACTTTATGTGGCAAGAAATACTGGGAAGAGCAGATAGAAAGAATAAAGTCTGGTGATAAAACTGATTATCCTGCAATAGATGAGTTGAAAACGAATGAAGAGAAAATCCATAAATTAAAAGAATGTATGAAGGAAGATATTAAGCAAAAGGAATATTTAGACGCATTATATACTGAAGAAGCAGGTTTTTACGGCAGAAGCGGTGGCTGGTTTAGCATAGAGTCTTCAGAGCATCTAACAAACACAATTGATGAAATCTCAGCTTTAATAGAAGAATATAAGGATATTGAAAATTTTCATGAGATTGGAGAAAATGAAATATCATATTTAAAAGAACTTGCAAAGGACCTTAGACATCATATTGAAGCGATTGACTGGATATTAGGATGGGTTAAAGACTATAATGAGCGATTAAGTTTTGAAGATGAAGTTCAGTATAGAATAGAAGAAGCATTAGATGATTATCGTGCTGATAAAGAGAAGAAAAAATGTCAGCTAAAGCTTAATATGAACTTATCTGAGGTATAGTCATGAAACAATGTCAATTACCGGAACATTCTATCAGGATGGTTTCCTGTTCTACATGTAAAGAAATAAGCATATGTAAAAAATTCAAAAATTGGTATCACAATGGAGAAAACAGGAAGAAATATAACAACTTTATAATAACCCATGTAAGCAAATATCCTCAAAAATATGAAATAACAGGAGATATTATGGCAAATAAAAAAACAAAAGCTGAAAATCTTATACTTGTATTTGAAGGAAAGACCTTAAAGAAATCATTTCCTAAGAGTAAGGTTAAGAATATGACGCAGGATGAGCTGATGGAATTAAATGATAAGAGGTTGATTGAAGCAACTCCTAAAGAATTGGAGTTAGTATTTTCAATAAAGATAAAGTCAATTCCCTGGAATGGCAAATTTACAAAAATAAGAAAGAGCAAGGAGACGCAATAATGAAGGATAAAGAAATAACATTACAGGAAAAAATAACTAAATTTATTACTGAGTTATCAGAATTTGATAAAAAAGAGATCGATAAGGCATTAGAGGAATCACATTGGCAAGAAAAAGATTTGCAAGGATATGAAAAGGCATATCTAACCGGATTTGAGAATGCCCTTAAGCTTGTATTAGAGTTATTAATAGAATTTCAAATTGATCCTGAATTAGTCATCTATCCCAGCATAAAAGATTTGTTTACGGAATGTCTAAATAATGCATGGTGCTCTTTTCAAGAAATATGCGACACAGAAGGCTTACCTGAAGAACCAATGGATGGTGATGAGGTTAAGTTATTCAGTCAGTTATTCGAATGTCACTTAATGTTTGCACAGGGCAATTTGAATCAATATGAATTATATTGTAGTATAGATAAAATAACCTGTAAATGGAGATAATTACATATCCAGAGAAAGGAATCAAATATGGAAAAAATAACTAATAAAATCACATTATCAGCTGAAGAACTTTTAGAATTACCTAATACTAAAGAGCTTTTGAATAATTATGGAGATTCATATTCTATAGAGCAGAAAATAAAATTAGATTTAGCTAAAACTGAAAATTATAAACCAGCTGTTTTTTATCATGCTACAGGAGGATTAGGTGAAATTGGTTTAGGAAAGGGTTTATATCTTGGGAAAGATAAAAAAGCATTAGAAAATTTTTATAACTGTGATGGCACTTGTGGGAAAATAGAAGAATATCATGGGAATCCAAAATTTATTGATTTGACAATATATGAAGAATTTAATGAGTTTGAAAAACTTGCAATAGCCAAATATGGTAACAGCACAAAAAATGAGCATTTAAAACTATTAACATTGGATATGGGTTTCGATGGGATAAGATATTACGATCCTTTAGCTACAGGAGAAGAATTTGTACTTTATAATACAAAAAAAGTTATTAAGATATAGTATACAAAAGTGTTATCTAAAGAACCAATATTCAGGGAAAGGATTTATACAATGAAAGATAAATATATTGGCATAAAAATATCTCCACAAATAAAAGTACTTGTGGGGATTGAAATAGAAGGTTCTGACAAATTATATTCTGTGGATGTTTTTAAAGATGGTAATTGGACTATAAGTGATTTTGATTGTGTAATAGTTAATGGTAATGAGCAAGTGTTTGATGAGGATAATAATCTTATTAAGCCTTGTAAATATTATGAATTGCATGTATTTTACAATAGACAGGAAGGTTATTCTGTATTTATGAAAGTTGATGATGAAAATTATACTGAGGAAGCATTAATCAACATTGCAATGGGACGTGGATTATTAACTCCTGAGGATGCAGATCAAGTAGATTACATTGAAGAAATAAGTGAGCAGGAATATAATGATTATGTTAATGTTGTTCAGGATGCGACAGATAAAAAATATCAAGATATAAGAAAATAGACTACTATCTTAAAAAAATAATTTGTAAAATTCAACAATTATAAAGTTTTTCACATGAAAGGAGATTTATGAAAACAATAAAGGTCATTGAAACAATATTTTATAATAATGTAACAGAGATTATTATGGAGCTTGTAGAGAAGGATATATTTGAGAAGACATTTGATATAAAGATTAGTGACAAGGAGTATTATGATGAGGATTCACTTGATAATGTAATTGAATCTTTAGAAGAGAAATTCAGTATAGATAAGATTATCATCAAAGCATTAACTGCTCAGGAAGAACAATGTGACTATGAGTTTCTTTATGATCCTTACGACTATAGTCCATCGTATTTTATTGTAATGAAAGTAAAACACAAAACTCCCTATCCAAATTGTGGAAGTTACGAAACAGGTAGAAATTCTTTTGATAAGCTACAATGTGATAATTGTGGATATTCTGAAGGAGGTGAGCAATGAAGGTCTATTTCCAGTATATGTTAAATGGAACTATCGAACTTGATAAATCGGAGATTAAAAAAGTTAATAATGAATACAAAGGCAGTGTTAAAGATTATCTGGTTGAGAATTATAATATGTACAATCATGCTTCGAATGGAGAGTTAAAAGAAGTTCAGTACGACATAAAAGAAATGTTTAAAGGAGGTAAATGATGGGATCAGGAATGGCTCCAATACATGGTTATATGTTGCTATTAGATTGTAATTCTGTGGGAATATTGGATATTAATGTATTAAAAAAACATTTTCTTGAGAAATTAGATATAGATATTAACGATTATGATAATTTAAAAGATCAACTTGTAGATAATTTCGATGAATTTTTAGATGAAGAACTACCCCTTAAGAACTATAAAGCAACAGTAACATTATATCGATATAATGCAGATGATGGAGATTGTTACGATAGTCTTGAAGAAGGACAAATTTATCTATGGTTCCAGGAAAGTGATTTGTTTGAAAAGAGATTAACGCCACTTGGACGAGATTTAAAAGATAAAAAATTAGAACCAAAATTAGAAGAATGGACTGTATTTGGCTAAGAAAGGAGTATATTATGACATGCCAAGAAAAAATATTAAAGGTCTATGAGGTAGATATCGGCGATTATATTAATGATGAAAAGGAATTATCAAAAATTAATAATGCCGATATAGTCATTTTCGAAGCTGATCATCTGGATGAAGATTTCTTTTATAGAACAATTAAGGGTATTAAAGGTGATCCTCTCGCAATTGCATATGGTAATCTGATTGGATGGAATGCAGAATATAATATTAGCGGTTTAAGGGATGGAGATGGAGTGTATGTTAAGAAAACAGATCAGTTATTAATAGCAGATGAACCCAGACTGCTTCCCAGCACATTATTTTCTGAGTCGGATGTTAATTGGAATAAAGCCAAAGTATTTAGCTCTCCTCAAAATATTGGAGATGCTTTTGTTAGAGAAGTCGGAGTTGAAGTCAATGGTGAGAAAAAACAAATAGTATATCTTGTTCGTTTATTGAAAGATGGTAAGATAATATTTAATATTGAGGCATTAGACGGAAAACCTGTTTATCCTGGTACATTATTACACGAACAATTAGAAGAACTAATCGAAAAAATAGAGAAGGGAGATGAACATGGGCAAAAAAGAGCATGAAATATTAATTACACTGCGAAAAGGAATGATTGAAAATATATCAGGGATTCCTGATGGCATTAAAATTGTAATTCACGATTTTGATGTAGATGGTTGTTCAAAGGATAGTCTGACTACAACACCAGGTGGTGAAAAAGTGATTATATCTTCATGGGATTTTGAAGACAATGAACAGGGCAGGATATATTGTGATGGTTGTGGTGAATTCCTACCTCTATCTGAATTTAATAACAGATCTGCTAAGATAAAGAAATTAAAAATGTATTGTAAAGAATGTCAACAACATAAGAAAGGATAAAATATGGAAAACAATAAAATATTAAAGAAGAAATTCGTTTGTCAAAGTTGTGGAAAAGAAATTAAATTTGAGATGATTAGTGTAAATGATCCATTTACAAAAGAGGATTTATTAAATTGTATAAAAAAAGATGATTATGCCGATTTGTATATGACCAATTTTGATAAACTTGAATTATATACAGTATGTTGTGATAATCCAAGATTATCCCCAGAGGATGCTAAACTACTGGAAGAACACTTTGAATTACCTCCTAAATTGAACAAAAAACAAAAGAGGGTAAATAGAGAAAAATTATCAAACGAACTAATTGAAGCTGCTGAAGAAGCAAGAGATTGGATTAGTAGTTTTAAGCAAAATATGACAAGTGAAGAAAGGAAAATAGTTAAGAAATTGGATAATATTCTTAATAAAATTACAGTAGACTCTAAATTAACTAATGAAATGAGAATATTACAAGAATTTGCGTGTGAATTTCATCCAATATATAATACAAAAGAAATATACAATTATAATTACAGAGAATTAGTTCAAATAGTAAAAGAGATTGTAGAAGAAATGTGAGGGAGGATAAGCCATGTCTTCGACACCCAGTTAAATAAAAATAGATTTAATGGGGTAACCATATCGGAGAGTGGAATTTTGTAATGTATTATATTTTAAGAGTGGTATTCTATATAAAAATATTTTTTATTCTGGAGTAGGTAGACATAAAGTTGTCAATCAAGCTGAGAAAACATTTTCAAAACTTATCATGCGATCCCCGCGTCCGCGGGGATAGATCCTTCGGATAAGAAAGGAATGTGATAATATAACAGAAGGTGAAATTGAGGATGCGGTGGAACAAGGATATTTGGAATATTTAGGGGGTGTAATAAAATTATTAGTTTTGACTATTACACCCCCCTAATGGGATGGATTTTAAAATTAGTTGGTTAGAGATTATGTAATAGTTCATAATAAATAAGAGATATTTAAGAAACTAACTTATGCCGGATGCAATAAATGTATCCGGCTATTTTTTTGAAGAAAAACTTTTAAGGAGGATGAAAATGCAAATAGATCTACGACAAATACGAAATATTTTAAAAGATAAACTTGGATTCGATTCATTTATTGCAACATTTATTAAAAGTGTAACTCCCAAAGCTGTTGGGACAGCCTGTATAGATAAAAATGGAAATATGTATTACGACCCCAAATTTATAGAAAAATATATTACAACACCTGAAGATCTGTTCTCAATGATAATGCATGAGCTTATGCATCCACTCTTTGCACATTACA
Source organism: Candidatus Cloacimonadota bacterium (assembly GCA_030628975.1). GTDB lineage: Bacteria > Cloacimonadota > Cloacimonadia > JGIOTU-2 > JGIOTU-2 > JAGMCF01. Next base: position 7,327 of record DAOVPZ010000003.1, on the reverse strand, counting down.
GATATGGTGTGGGAGACATAGCAAATATTGCGTGTGATGCAATAATAAATGCAGCGATAACAACTCTTTTTACATATCAATCTAACCGAGGTGAGCTATTTAAGAAATTATACAAGTCTGAAAGTTTTGAGATACTTCTTCGACCAGGATGTGATGAAGTAATTAACCGATTCTCCCGATTATATAAGAACCTGTATAACCCCCCATCTAAAGCTGAACTAACCACTGGAGGTGTTATATTAAGTCTAAAAGTGCTGCTTGATACAATTAATGTCAGAGCGATCTTATTATTAGGAAATCATGGTGCAAGTTCCATAGATAGAGAAAATACTCTTGATAAATTGCCAGCTGATATACTTGAAAGAATAGCAGGTGAGATTGGAGAGCAGATCAGCAAAAGTAAACAGGCAGGTCATTCAGACATGTTAACTGATCTTATAATGGATGTTATTAAATCATGTTATACTTTGAAGAAAGAGATGTTAAGAAATTTTGTTACTCGTAACAAGTTGGATAAGTTCAAAGAGTTTGGCAGAAAGGATATGCGAAGATGCTCCCCAATACCTTTATCACCCAGTAAAGGTGATATAGTAAAACTTGCAGCAGGACTTTACCCTATGTACTTTCATAATCGCTTCCAAAAGGAAATATCCAGAGATAAAGGAATAGCAATTTATCTTGATGTTTCGGGATCAGTAAATGAATACCTGCCGGATATTATTGGAGTTCTAAACAGCTTTCGCAATGAGATTACTACTATATTCCAATTTTCAAACAAAGTGGTAGAAACGACATTTAAAAGTCTTCTTAAAGGAGAGATAAAAACCACATATGGCACAGACTTTAATTGCATAGCTGAATCGATACTCGATAGAGATTTTGAAAAAGCTGTAGTAATAACAGATGGTTATGCTACATTAAGTATAGAAAACGAACAGAAACTAAAAGATGCTGGCATAAGGATACTAACTATTCTCTTTGATGATACAGATAGTTGTTTGGACTTTAAGCCTTTTGGACCAGCAATAAAATTAGAAGATATGAAGACTACAAATAATTAAACAACAAGGAGAAAAAGATGCAAAAACAAATATTGAATATCAATAAATATAATAAGACAATCTTAGAAAAATTAGGTATATTCGGATGGAAAGAGCAAGAAGAGAACCTTCTACTTGCGAGTCTGCTTACAGGTGACCCATTATTACTCATTGCCACCCATGGGACAGCAAAGACTGGTATGACAACAAATATTGCAAAAGCTCTTGGTGTTAAATTCGTAAGTTTTGATGCAAGTAAAGCACTATTTGAAGATGTTCTTGGTTATCCTAATATCAAACAGTTACAGCAAGGCAAGATAGAATACATAAAAAGTCCTGTAACTATCTTTGATAAAGAATTCGTTCTGATAGATGAACTGAACAGGGCTTTAGTTGAAATGCAGTCTAAATGGCTTGAGATTATCAGATCGAGGAAGATAATGGGAATGGAAACAAAAGTAAAATGGGTATGGTCAGCTATGAATCCAGCAAGTTATTCAGGCACCCAGCCTTTAGATCAGGCACTTGTTGGCAGATTTGCTTTATTTGTATATCCACCTGAGATTCTTAATATGAACGAAGAAGACCGGGCTAGGGTTGCACATCATGTTAATGGAGATGATGCATTAGCATTGAGTTTCTGGGCTAATAATATCAGAAAAGAGACAATATCAGATAAGGATAAGATGGTTGTTGGAAAAGAGATCAACAAGTTACTTAGAATAGCTGCCAAGAACTATATAAATCTTATCGACGAAATTCCTAATTTAAGAATCTTTCTTGCAAAATTCGCCACATTATTAAGTCATGAAACAAAGAATGAAATACGAATTGATGGGAGGAGATTGGGTTTCATATATCGTAACATCATTGCAACAAGAGCAGTGGAATTAGCAAAGGCAATGCTTTATAATAAAGAACCAGCTGAATTTAAAATAAGTGCAAAACATACCATAATTGCAAGTATTCCTGTTGGCATAAATGATGATTCAGTAAACAAGGAGACAGTTGCTCATCAGATAGAAACTGTGTTTGACCTACTAAGTGAATATTTCACAGAAGATTCAGATATTGGTAAGATAAACATGATCTATGAACTGTTCACAACTCAAGATATCCTTCGTAAAGTAGAAATTCTGCTCAAATCTGATCTTAATGAAATGGTAAAAACCAAAGCATGGAATGAACTTATTAAAAGCAGTGAAGATATTACACCACTTTCATATGTTGCGATGCAGGTAGAAGCTAAACATCCAGGTACTATCCCATCAGAGATGATCGATCATCTTGGTGGAAGGATAAGACCTGAAAACCTTGTATCCAATAGTATAAAAAGCTTGAAGAATGAGTCTATTGAATACATTGATGAGTTAGAAGAACTGCTTGATCAACCGGACGATCTTGGCAAAATGATAGCAATATACCACGCAAAGAAGGCTGCACATGAAGATGAATTTAATATAAAGGAACTGATTAAAACAGTAAAATCAGACATAAAAACATTAAATGCTCTGATAAGCTAAGGAGATTCAGATGAAAGTAATAAAAGTAGAATTAGTACAGGATAAAATAATCCCTGAATTTAAAAGATTAAAGTTTACTGTAGAGAATAAATCCTTGAAAGACATCTTGTTACGGGGATTGCATCCTTATATAGTAAGAAATGATCAGGGATATGGCTCATCGTTAAATTATACATCTCAAGCGATGATAAAAAGTATAAAACATCGCCTGAATGAAGATAAAAATATGATTGATTACAAAGATTATTGCTCTAAATTTTATGAAGGTGGTAATTATAATTCCTGGTATAATATTAAATTATATGATGAAAGCGGAATACCGGAAGATTTAAATCGTATTTCTGAAAGTTTATATTTTGTAAATGAATTTTCTTATGACAAACTTGTAAAAATAGTTACAAAATCAGTTAAGGAACGCTGGGATTATAAATTGGCAAAAAATATTCTTACTTCTTCAAAAGGAGAATTTAATAATGTTAGGAGGTTCCTGAAACAATTTGATAAAAATATTGTTTTAAGAAAATGGTGCGACTTAAATAATTATGATCTATCGACTATCCTCTCAGTAGATGATTTTAAAGATTACAACAAAACGATTATTAATCATGGACTTAAAGCTTTGAACTTTCGATATGAATACGCTATTAAAGACTTTGTTACAGAGGATGGATATCTCTCCTTCAAACCACGAATAGAGCAATTTACCTTGAAAATTAACAAAGGTGATATTTGTTTATTCTATAACTGTCATCTTAAGAAAAATAATAAGATAAGGTTCATACCTGATATTGAGAATATAGATGACAGGAAGGAGTATTTATCATTTGCTGATAGTATTGTTCAAAATAAAAGATACTGTTTCTCACTTGATATTGAAAAAACTGAACGTTTATTAAAAACTGCTGAAATAAGTTTTCCAAACCTCAATTATGAAGAAGCTGAAACATTAACAGAATCAAAAGCTGATGTCAGAGAGGATATAAGGGTTAATGCATTTGAAGCAGGTCTTATAGTTGATGATGAATATACCAATTATAGTCTTGCATCAATTCTTCGTGATTATGGTGAAAAGGTTTCAGGAGTAAAAGAAGAACTTATCAACAGGATTGTTAAACTTTTAGTAAGACTTTACAATAAGTCAAAGTATGAATTGGATAAATATTTTACTACTAAATTTATAAGGGTTGATTCAATTTCTTGTTCAAGAAGTTCAGAAGAACCAATATATTTTAATCCTCAAATTCGTAATGGTTCTCTTAAACAATCTGTTATATCAATCTATATCCTGAAGCATTTACGTGCAAAGCGAATTCTATCATCTGAATGGGAGAATACATCGTATTCTGTTGAAGAACTGGCGAATGCATTGATTAATAGAAAAGTTATATTAAATGGAAGTTTTATGAAAGCATAAAAATAAAGAAAATAACTAATAAAACCAAAGGTGGTGTCCCCAATTAAATTGAGGATACCATCTTTTTTATGCTTGCCTTCACGTAGCCCGCCTTCTGAAGTTCTACAGCGGACAGGCTACGGCGAAGCAATGGAGGAAGAAATGAAAGAAAAAAACAATCAATTGATGCCATCCACATTACAAGATAAGCTTGTTATGGCATCAACATTAGTTAAGTCAGGATTAATGCCACCTGGGCTTAATACACCTGAAAAAGTACTTATTGCATTACAAATGGGACATGAGCTTGGACTAAAACCAATGGTATCGATACAAAATATTGTAATTATCAATAATCGTCCAACACTAAAAGCAGACATACTATCAGCAGTTGCAATGAATTCAGGATTGATAGAAGATATTAAAATTGAATATATTGGTAATGAGCATGAGGATTCATTTGGATGTAAGGTAACTGTCAAAAGAAAAGATATTGCAACTCCATTTACTGCAGTATTTACGAGAAAAGATGCAAAGACAGCTGGATTGTATAATAAAGATAACTGGAGAAGATATGAAAAACGAATGCTCAAGCATCGTGCAATGGCTTATGCTTTAAGAGATGCTGTTTCAGAAGTATTTGCTGGCATTTATATTCCAGATGAAATTGAATATGTTCCAGCACAGCATTATCCTGAAATAGAAAAAATAACTTCTGAAGAAGAGATTGTAATAGATGGTAATAATAATAAGGATAACAATCTAGCGACTGATGCTCAGATAAAGGCTATCTGGACAATTGCAAAGAAGTCATTTAATGAAGATGAATTTGAGTTGTTCTATCAGAAGAATTACGCAATTGAAAGCATAAAAGACCTTACATTTAATCAAGCATGTAAACTCATTAAGATACTTCAGAATGAACCTCATATGATAAAAGAATGGATTGATGAAAATAACAAGGTAAATGATATTAGTGAACATGCATTAGAAGCTCAAAATGAACTTATTGATTTAACTAAATCAGCGCAGGAGGTATAATTATGATTGACCATTTATCAGTATCACAAATTAATACATTCTCTCGTTGTGAACTTCAATGTTATTTCAGATATATTGAAGGATTGAAAGTACCAGTCAAATCATCTGCTATTAAAGGAAAAGCTGTTCATTGTGGATTGGAATGCATTTATACTTCAAAACAAAGAGAAGGGAGATACTATCCGGATGCAGTGACAGACCTTGTAAGCGAATCAATTGAGTTCGCTGATAAAATTGAGGAAGTTATCTGGGATGAGCCTAAAAATAAGGTTAAGGATGGTGCTGTTGATTTAATCAATGTATATATAGAAAATAAACATCCTGATGTTGTTCAACAGAAAGATATAGAAGCAGTTGAAATGAAATTAGATACTGAATTATTTACAGAAACAGGAGAAGAGATTAAAATTGTGGGTTATGCGGATCTTATATTGAAGAATAAAGTAGTTGATTTTAAAACAAGGACCAAGAAACCAACAAGCATTACAACTGATATAAAATTTCAGACTGCTTTTTATACTTCAGTTACTCAAAAGGATGAGATAGAGCTGCAATATCTTATTTCTACAAAGAAACCACAAATTGTTATATTGAATACTTCTTCCAACAACAATCTCAAAACTATCACAAGAGAAGTCTTCATATCAGCTTTCAAACGAATCAGCCAGTCAATCAAGACAGGTAATTTTCTGCCAACTGGTCTGTTTCATCCGTGGGCTTGTGGTTATTGTGGATATGGAGACAAAGGTTATTGTAAATTTTCAACATAAGAGGTTAATTATGAAATTTAAAATAATTCAGCAGAAAGCATTAACGACAGAATGTTGGTCAGTTCAAATATGGGGTCTTTCGTATTGTGATACATGTGAATTTAAGGATACGAATCAATGTGGTGGCAAAAGGATACGAGAGACTGGTAGAAATAGAATTGGATGTAATATTGGCACGAAAGGGCTTGGGACAGCCTTTAATAATATTAATGTTAACTAAGATAACTAATTTCATCCTTCGTAGTATTGGTAAAGGGTCTGATATTTTTGCTACTTTATCTATAAGTAGTTTTCCCGCTTTTCCCTGCGTATTAATTACTACGGAGAATGGAAAGGAGAAAATTATGCAAACAACAAACAATAAAGATAATAATAATCATAAGAAAATAGTTGAACATTTAGTAGAAGCTGGGAAAGTTTTAATTACTATTATTATTCCTACAGCTGTTAATTGGCTACTCAAGATAATTTTAGGTAAAAGAAAATAGAATTTCTTTGTTAAAGTCCCGACTATTGCCGGGGCTTTTTTTAGTTATGCACTATATTATCAAATTTGAAAGATATAAAAATAATTAACGATTGTGTAGAAATGAAATAAAATTGACAAATGATATAATAAATTTCTCAATTAACAATATGTTTTTGAATTTATTGGAAATTATACATCTCAGAACGATGAATTGATAGGTATGAAATGATAAATTAAAGATTATGACATAATTATTGCAACTAATTATTGATGAAACAAAAAGAGCTTGATATAAGGATGTTGTTTGAGAGGGATTCTTTTTTGTTGACAATGTTTGTATTTAATTAGGACTAATAAATTGTTTGCAATAATCATTTCAAAGATAAGCAACCTGTATGGTAAGATAGGATTGATATTTAATATCATTGATAGAATGTTTAAATAATTCTTATGAAACGATTAAAACAAAACTATGAAAAAAAATGGAGGAATAATGAAAAAAATAATTATCTATACATTGATTTTATTCTTTATTTCTTTAAAATTATCTGCTGAATACAATCAATTACCAGGTTTCCCTTATTCTGCAGTTCAAGAAAGTTCATGTGGTCCAATGAGGGGAATAGGTGTTGTTAACATAAACGACGACCCTTTTTTAGAGATAATAGTATCTAACTTTGATACAACCTTTGCTATAAATTACCAGGGAGAGAGATTGTGGACAGCATATACACCTCATGAGGCTCAGCGAACAATGTCTTTTGCTGATATGGATAATGATGGCTATTTAGAAATATTACAAACTACAAGAAGTGGGTGGTTGTATATCTTGGATAAAGATGGTAATAATTTTCCCGGATGGCCGAAATACTTTGAACCACCCCCAATACCATGGTACAGTTATGTAATAACTACACCAGTAGCTTATGACTTAGATGGAGATGGTCAGAAAGAGATTATTTGGGGAGACCATGCTTTCTACTATCAAAACTATTTGTATGTTGTTGATCTTAATGGAGATAATTTTAATGATAACTTTCCTTTTTCAGTTCCTAATAGTGTTACTGGAACACCTGCAATAGGAGATGTTG
>DAOVPZ010000123.1 GCA_030628975.1 Candidatus Cloacimonadota bacterium | reverse complement strand
CTATCATATAATTCTGCACCAACTTCTGCAATTAATTTTGCATTTTCAGCAACCTGTTGTTGTTGCCAGGAAAATGCTACTGTTCGTAAAAGTGCTATAAGAGTTGTCGGTGTAGCAATTATAATCTTACTGTTTATTCCATCTTCAATCAAACTTCTATCAAGCTCGAGTGCCGCACTAAAAAATGAATCACCGGGAAGGAATAACACAACAAAATCAGGACTTTGTTCAAACTGCCTCCAATAATCCTTTTTAGATAATGCATTCATATGGTCACGCACAGCTTTGGCATGTGATAACATTGCTGTTTCTCGCTCTTCATCTGTTTTCGCTTCATTTGCATCCAGGAAGAATTTTAATGGTGCCTTTGCATCAATAACAATTGAACGTTTCCCGGGAAGATTAACGATCAAGTCAGGTCGTAGGCGCCCTTCATCTGTATCTATACTGATTTGTTCAGTGAAATCGCAATGCTCAGACATTCCCACTAATTCGACAACTCTTTTTAAAGTTATTTCTCCCCATCTTCCACGGACATGTGGTCTCTTGAGTGCATTTACAAGAGCGGATGTTTCACTTTTCAACTTTTCGTGAGTTGTCACAAGATTACTTAATTGCTCTTGCAAACCGCCATAAGCTTCTTGCCTGGCACTTTCCATTTCCTTAATCTCTTTATCATATCTTTGTAAGGTCTCTTTCAAAGGTTCTAAAGTTCCAGCAATTGCTTCTTTTCCAAACTCACTTTTTGTTTTTTCTAATATTGTTTCTAAATTCTGTTTCGCCAATTTTAAAAATTCTTCACTATTGCTTTTTAATGCATTTGCTGAAAGAGCACTGAAAGTATCTGTTAACTGTTCTGTTGCCTTTTTAAGAAGTTCCTTTTGCTCTTCAATATTTTTTTGTGCTTCTTGAAATTTTGTTTCTGCTACTGTTTTTGCACTTCTTAATGTATCAATCTCTTCCTGTTTTGTAAATTGTTCTTTCTTTAGATCATTTATTAATTGTCTTTGTAGAGAAGATTTTCCCCGCCAAATTAGTATTGTCACTACAATACCTACAATTAATCCGACAATCAATGGAATTATTATTTCGATCATATTTTACCTCAATTTTTTTTCAGTTTTAATACTGCTATGAAATCCATAAAGTTCATAAATATTTATGAACAAAAATATAGTCAAAATTTTTGTTGGTCTTATTAGGATTTTTATTTCAAAACACAAGTTTTGTCTTGATGTCGATCTGAACAATCAGAATAAATATACTTTCATTTTTAATCATGGGATTATTTCAATATAATCATTTTCTTAATTTCACGAAATAATTTGTCTTGAGTTGATAGAAATTGATTCCAGTTGAAAGATCTGATATATCCAAGACAACTGTGCGATTTTCACCTTCAACTATCTTTACTAATCTACCAAGGATGTTGTAAATACTGATAGTAACATCTTGTTCATTGATACCACCCTTGAAATGTAAAAAAGGATAAAGATGGTTTATTTTTTCAGCTATAAAATTGATTCTCTTATATTCGGTAATAATAATTTTTATATGACCTTTAATATAACCATTTAAGTTTGGGGGAATTTCCTAATCAATTAGATTTCAGTAATTTATCTACAATGATATCAAATGAGATTTTATTGATGTTATTTCATATCTCTTGTATCAAATCCCCCACATAATTGTTATTAAATGAGTAAAGATAATTATCACTCTCGCTTAAAATTGTATAAGTAGTTTCTAATAAAAGATTATATTATTTTTCCCATATCATATCAGTATGAGGAATAAATAATGCTGCCATAAATTCATCCATGTATGAAGGTTCATTGCTTAAGTCAATATAAGTTATTTTTGTGTATAAAATTTGGATTTCATTCCTAACATTTTGTGAAAGTAAGTATTTGATAGAACCTGTTAAAGATGAATTTCCTACAAAAGTAATTTTCTCTTTTTCAATAGGCGGGAATAACCCAATTTCTAATGCATTATTAATATTCAAGGAATTTCCAATACCTCCTGCAATATACAAATTATTAATTTCAGAAATATCTAAAGATAATTTTTTTAGTAACAGGCTCATCCCAGAATAAATAGCAGCTTTTGCTCGTAAAATATTATCAATATCGGTCTCATCAACATAAATAAAATCATTATTGATAGTTTGATTTTTATTGAATAATATAAAAGCTTTTCTATGCCCGATTTTATCAGTTACCTTATCTGTAAATTTACCGCGACTATCAATGTAATTTTCTTCTTTAAGATATTTTATTAAACTGATAATTCCTGTTCCGCTAATGCCGCAAGGTTTTGAATTACCAGCAATTTCATAAACAAATTCATTATTTTTAAAAACAACTTCTGTAATTGCCCCTTGTTTAAATCTCATTCCACAATTAAGTCCCATTCCCTCAAAAGCTGGTCCGGCAGAACATGCACAGCCAATCAGCCAGTCTTTATTACCAATAACTATCTCACCATTAGTTCCGATATCTATTAAAATATTTATTTCATCTTTATTTTGTAAATCACAGGAAATTATACCAGAAATCAAATCTCCACCAAGATAGTTTGCCACACAAGGCATTACAAAAATTTTACCTCTTTGGATTATATCAATAATTGAATTTGCATTTATTACTGGTAATGCCTTTATTGTTGGGCTGTAAGGAGTTTCACGAATAAATTTTGATGGTAGTCCCAAAAATAGATGAATCATTGTGGTATTCCCGGAAATGTTAACAGATTTTATTTCATTAACTGAAAGATTATTTTTCATACATAAAGAACTGATGCTGTGATTTAATTCATTTTGAACTTTTTCCTGTAAGACCTCAGCCCCATCATTTTTTGAAGCAAAAACAATGCGATGAATAATATCTGCTCCATAAATAATTTGCGGGTTATAAAAAGATAATGAATCAATGAATGTTCTTGAGTCCAAATCCAGAAGAGCAATAGAAATTGTGGTTGTTCCGAGGTCAATAGCAATCCCCAGATTTCGAAGATTAGTTCCTTCCATAATATCAATGATTTCATATTTTTTATTCTGTTTTAAAAGATAGATTGTATAATTATTTTTTTGATGGGTTGCTCTGGAAATTTTTGATAATAGATCTATTTCTGATGGAATAAAAATCTTAAAACCTTCTTTTTTCAAAATAGCTTTAAAATACTCAAAATCGGATTGATAATAAATTCTTGATTCTGGTTCAATTAAGAGTTCAATCTTCTGAATAACTGGTTCAATCTTAATGTCTTTGAATTTTTCTATAAAATGGTTTTTATCTTCTTCATTAACTAGATTACTATATTCAGGCAAAATAACGGTAATATCTTCATTCACATAAGTTTTACAGGCTAAACAGGATTTACTATTAATGAATACAGTACACTTTTTACATACACTTTGCCCTCCGCAGGGAGCATCAATAAACAATCCACTTCCCTGAATAGCAGTTAGTAAATTAGTATTATCTTTAACCTTGATTTCTTTTGTGAAATCACCTGAAATTAATTTTAAAATTTTCATTTCCAGATTTCTTTTAGGTATTTCGGGATGTCTGCTGCTTCTTGGGGACCTATTAAAACTTCCCAGCCAGGAAGCTCATCTTCAAGTTCTCCACTGATTACAGCTACATATCCAGGAATAATCGCTTTTCTATGATTTATTCTTTCCTCAATGCCTGAATTCTTTAAAGCCCTTCCAACAATTTCTCCAGAAAATTTGTTAGCTGACCAGGCAGTTAAAACTGACATGCCTTCTGCATCAACAATATATAACCAGGCTGAATAAATCGAATTTTCAATTTCACCTGATACAATAAAATAGGTTAAAGAGAAATTCGTTGTTACAATCAGGGGTGAATTTTCATCAGGTTCACCCACTCTGTATATACCAGGGTCCATTTGAAGTGGTTTTTGCGGATCTGTGTAAATATTCTGTCTTAAAGTTAGGAGCGGAAATAAAGAAGCTCCTGAAAATTCTTTGATGATGATAATTGAAGAATATTTACAAATCCCCAGAATTGCAGATGATAAGCTGTCTTTATCATTGCATTCAGTAAGCAGAGGATAGCCTGCCGGCTTAATTCCTTTTTTTAT
>DAOVPZ010000002.1 GCA_030628975.1 Candidatus Cloacimonadota bacterium | reverse complement strand
TGTCATAAAATTATGACAGTAAATAATTATAGCTTTGGCAAAATTAATATTAATGGTAAAGTTTACACCCATGATGTAATTATCATGCCAGATTCTATTAAAAGTAACTGGTGGCGTAACAGTTCACATCTTCTAATCCTTGAAGATATTCCAGAACTCATTGATAATAAACCAGATGTTTTAATAATTGGAACTGGAAGATATGGTTTGATGAAAGTAGAAAAAGAAGTGATTAATTATTGCAAAAATAACAAGATAAAATCGATAATTGAAAACACCTCAAATGCTATTAAGAAATTTAATAACTTATCTCAATCTAATAATAAAGTAATTGCAGCTCTGCATTTAACTTGTTAGAATCTATTAGTATTTTTAATAATCAACTTCTAATTATAAAATTGAAATTGATAAATAAAATTTAGGAGTAGGAATGAAAAAAAATAAAGCTGCGTTAGAAAGGCGAATCTTTATACTCTTTTTTACGATTACCTTTATCCTGGTTCTTATTATCCTGGGATTAGCATGGATTATTACAAACTATCAAATTAATCGTTTGGTCATTTTAATGGAATTATTGGCTGTCACACTGTTTGCTGTCATTGTTTTAGGTTTGTGGTTTAGTAAAACCATTATGCAACCTATTAATAGGTTAAGTGAAAAGTTTCAAGAGATTAGCAAAAATCCATCAAAATTTGAACCGATATTAGAAAAATACGGTGGCAAACTTGGTGAAGTAGTTGAAACATTTAATGCAATGAACAGAGATTTGGCAGAATTTAGCAAAGCTCAGCAGGAATATAAGGTGATAACAGATAACCTTGACATTGGTATTTTTTGGATGGATTCTGAATTTAAAATTATTCTATGTAATCCAAGTTTTGTTCGTATTTTTGAGCTAAACAATTACAAAGAAGTTATTAATAAAAACATAAGTGAATTTATTAAATTAAATGAGTTATATTTGCAGAATGCAAAGGAAGACTATATAACAATACCTGTTCTCGAATTAGATTTATCCAATCAAAAAAAATATGTAATGCTAAATATCAGAGCTGTCAAGGGTGAAGCTGGATTAAGATTAGTAGGTAGTATTACAAACATCACAAAAGAAGTAAAAGAAAGAAAGGCTCGTGAAGCATTAGAATTAGAACTTATAAAAAGTAATAAATTAGCTGAAATTGGAAGAAGGGTTGAAGGAATAGTACATAACATAAATTCTCCTTTAAATTCCATATTGGGCTATGCACAATTAATAAAAAAGGAATTTAGTGATAATGAGGATATCAATAAAATTTTAGAAGCTGGAAAAAATATCTCACGCTCTGTTAAAGTACTTCTTAAAAAAGTTCAAAAGGACGATATCTCTACAATGGTTCCAATAAATATAAATGAACTTATTAAGCAAGAATTGGAACTTTGTAAACATAATCTATTTTTTAAGCATTATGTAATGCTGGAAACAAGTTTTTTTAAAGATTTACCAGAAATTAAAACAGTTTATAGTGATATTAGTCAGAGTTTTGTCAATATAATGAACAATGCAATTGAATCCTTAAAAAACAGTATAGAAAAGTATATTTGGGTTAGAACTTATCGAACGAGTGATATGATAGCAATTGAAATACAAGATACTGGTGAAGGAATAAAGAACAAGTACTTAGATATTATATTTGAACCCTATTATTCTACAAAAGTGCAAAAAGATGGTAGTGGTTTTGGTCTTGGATTAGCAATTAGTAAAAGTGTTGTAGAAAGATATGGGGGTTATATTTCTGTTAAATCTAAGGTTGGAAAAGGAAGTACATTTATATTATTCTTTCCTATTAATGAATAACTTGTATATTATGATAATCAGTTTATTTGAAAAAATTACCACCATAGATTTTTAGCCGTTTCCCACCATAGGCAGACTATAAAAGGTTTACCGAAGATTCTGGAAATCACTCCGTCTGGGCTCCGAGACCGATGAAATGGTTAATAATTGAGGTATTATTATTACCTTCAACTCAATTAGAATAAAAAAAGTTGAAGAAGTGGGTATAAAAAGGCAACCTAATAAATTTCAACTGTTTCCCACCATAGGTGGGCATTTAACAGTTCTCAAAAAAAGGCAAAAATGACAAATCAAGTAATACAGACAGATTTCTTAAAAAGAAACGCTAAGATACTTATTATTGACGATGAAGAAGATACTCTTGATATTTTCCGTCGTCAATTAGAAGATGAGTATGAAATTGAAACAGCAAATTCCGCAGCTTTGGCTCTTGAAAAGTTAAGAAAAGGTACTTATCAAATTGCATTGACTGATCTTGTAATGCCAGGCGAGGATGGGCTTGAGCTTATGAAAAAAATCAAAGCCCAATGGCCTCATATTGCTGTATTGGTCATTAGTGGAAAAGCTTCAATTGAGATGGCTGTTGAAGCAATGAAATTAGGAGCTGAGGAATTTATTGAAAAACCTGTAGAAGACCTTGATTTACTTAAGCTAATGATTGAAAGGATTTTGAAAGTAAAATGGCAAACTGAAGAAATTAAAAGACTTCATAGTATTTTAGCTCAAGGATTCGATAGAAGAAATATTGTTGGAAATAGTTTCTCAATACAAAAGGTAATGGAAAAAGTAAAACGAATCGCTCCTCTCGATACTACTGTTCTAATAACTGGCGAAACAGGTGTTGGTAAAGAACTATTCGCAGATTTGATCCATAAAAACAGCAAAAGAAAAGAAAAAAAATTTGTTACAGTAAACTGTGGAGGTTTGCCAGAAAATCTTTTGGAAAGCATGCTTTTTGGCCACAAGAAGGGTGCATTTACTGATGCTATCAGAGACAAAATCAGCTATTTTCAGGAAGCAGATGGTGGCACCTTATTCTTAGATGAAATTACAGAAACATCTCGAGCATTTCAAACAAAATTACTCCGGGCTCTTGAGAAAGGCATTATCAGACAGGTTGGCGGTGATCATGATATTGAAGTTGATGTAAGAATTATTACTGCGACCAATAAAAATATTGAAGAAGAAATAATAAACAGAAAGTTTCGGGATGACCTATATTATCGATTAAATGTAATAAATATAAATATTCCACCTCTTAGGGAAAGGGTTGAAGATATTAAGTTGCTGGCAAATGCTTTTGTTAATGAGTTTGCTGAAAAACATAAAAAAAAGGGTTTAACAATCTCTAAGCCTGTCATGTCAATCCTAATTTTGTATGAGTGGAAAGGTAATGTTAGGGAGTTAAGAAATACTATAGAACATGCTGTTGCTTTGGCTACTCATAACAAAATATTACCAGAAGATTTACCAAGCCATTTATACATTAATAAAGAATCAATAGGACAAAATCTTCCTTTTGCAGAAGCAAAAGAAATTTTTGAAAAAAGTTACATCACTGGATTATTAAGTTACTGTAATGGTGATGTAACTAAAGCTGCAAATATTTCCCAGATAAAAAGACAAAATATTTATGATAAATTCAAAAAATACGATATTGATATTAACAAGTATAGAAAAAATAATGAGAATAGTTAGTGGTTATATTAAAACTTAAAAATGAAAAAACTTGACTTATCTGCCAGTTGACGGATGAGTTAAATTAAGTCCCGATTTGTCGGGATAACTCAATTTTTCATAGTTTACCCCGTCAGATAATTATATATAATATCTTGGAAACATTCTATAGAATTTTTATCTAATTCACCCTTCGCAGTGCTACGGAGAACGGGCGGGGTTTATGAACAAACTCTCATTAGATAAATTATAATGGGTTTGTCATAATTTTATGACATATCTTTTTAATTTGTAATAATTATATGACAAATATTAACCATTGAATTCATTCAATGGTATTAGACTAAACCCACTAATCTACGACTTTAGTCGGGAATATATATACCGAATAAATTCTGAGTATGGTTGTATATGTCATTCTACCCATTCACAAGTGAATGGTTAATGTTTAAACACAATTATTTCATTATATTGGAAAAGTAATTTCGTTGAATTTATTTAAGCTTTTGGCACACAAATTGCTTTTTAATTATCTATAAAATAGAAGTGAAAGATTTCCCAAAAAGTCCCGTTTTTTTACGGGAAAAAAAATAATCCCCGCGAACGCGGAGAAGGAGGATAACAATGGGAATGCAACAAATACTGCTCATTTTATTGAGCGTGATTATCGTAGGTGTGGCTGTAGCTGTGGGTATGCAAATGTTTGCTACTCAAAGAGCAGGTGCAGAATTACAAGCCATAACTGCGGATCTAACAGCTTACGCATCACAGGTACTTGCCTGGCTTGCAACCCCAGCACATATGGGTGGTGGTGCTGCTGATATTATAATTACTGATGCAGCCTCAATAGCAACATGGATAGGTTGGGCGGCTAACCCAAACACAACCGACAATGCAGCATACACTCTTGCTACAGCAGTAGCTGGTACATGCACAATTACAGCAAATAATGACGCTGCATCTAAAATTTCAATTCCTGAGGCTGCCACTGCATTAAGTGGTTGTACTTTAGAAATTTAATAGTATATAAGAATTTCCTTTTCTAAAGATTAAAAAAATGGGAGATGCATGCACCTCCCATTTTTTCCACCCAAACGACATAACAAACTCTGGTTCAATTTTAATATTACACCTAATATTCCTCATTGCTGGTTCATCCGTCAGCTGACGGACAAATCTGAACCAGCATAGTTTAGTCATCCCGACCCGTTCTTCCCGCCTTCCATCTCGATTTCATCGGGACGGCGGACAGGCGTAGCAGTAGCACTGCTACTGCGAAGGGAGAATGCATTGGGAAACCTTGACAACCGAGGTTAATAGAAAGTAAGTAAAAATGCAAAAAGAATTTCGTTATCGGGGTGTTACATTCAACAACAAACCTGTCCAGGGTGTTGTCTTAGCCCATAATAAATCTAAAGCAAAACAACTAATTAAACAAATAGCAACAAAACATAGAATTAAGATAAATGTGATACTTCCCAAAAAGACCTTCTTATATACTGTAAAACTTAAAAAAGGAAAAAAAATAAAAGGAAAACAAACTGCATTTACCAAAGAAGAAGTATCAAAAGCATTAGCTAAAATTGGTTATAGAGATGCAAAGATAGAACCAGCTTTGTTGGATTTTCATCCAAAACCTCCATTTCAAAGTATCTTGATGTTTGTAAATCTGAGTTCATTCCTGCTCAAGGAAAAGATGACTTATGATAAAATTCTTCGTATGTTAGCAGAGGAGGAAACTAATCCTACATTAAAAGAAACCCTGAAAAAGATTGAAAGCCAGTTAAAATCCGGAAAAGAGGGTACAGAAGTTTTTGCACGCTTTAAAGATGTTTTTGGAAAGTTCCCTGCATATATGCTCGGTCTTGCAACTAAAAGTGGAAATATGGCAGAGGTATATGATGCAACCTCGAAGTTTATGGAACGCGACCTGGAGTATAAAAAAAGCCTTAAGAAAGCTATATTAACACCAATGATTATGATCATTGCCACAATACTTGCTGTGGGATACTATGTTGTCTCAATATTTCCAGCAACTGCTAGAATTTTTGTAGAAATGGGTGTAAAAATTCCACCCATGACAGCCTTTACATTAAAAATAAGTGATTATTTTGGTGCAAACTGGTGGTGGATGTTTCTTATGATTGCTGTGCCTGCTTTTTTAGTCGTTATGTGGTGGAGAACAGCCAAAGGAAGGGTTTGGAGGGATAGATTTCTTATTAAATTGCCTGTAATCGGACATCTTCTACATAAATCGAGTATAGAAATCTTTTTTAGAGTTTTTTCTGCTATCTATTCTGGAGCAGAGGCTAATATTGAAGCATTAACTGCATCTGCTGAGGCATGTAGAAATACTTATATGGAAAAGGGCGTTAAGGAAATTGCCATTCCACTTATGCTAAAAGAAGGTATGGCCTTAGTTCCAGCTTTAGCTGAATCTGATGTATTTACAACAACAGCTTTAAATAGATTGAAAACAGGTGCTGAAACTGGTAATATCCTCGTATCAGCTCAACAAATCGCAGCTTTTTATGAAAAAGAAACAGTATACAAAATGGAAAATATTATTCAATCAATTCAGACTTTCATTGGACTCTTTATTGGTATTGCAATTACTGCATTAACAATTGTTTCAGCAGAAATTGCTATGGTATCCCCTGAGCCAGGAATTTAAAATAAGTGATAATTGATAATGAAGAAAATTAAATTGGCAAATTTTAAGTTTGAAAAAATCTATCTTCAAATAAAAAATTATAAAACAATAATGTGTTTACTATAAAAAGTGGTAACGGTGGAATATTCTAAAATTTCTTCTAAATTAGATAAACCCCAATTAAATTGGGGATTGAAACAGTTGCAACTTTCTCCCGATAAATCGGGACGAGAAACCCACAACTTATCCTCAATTAAATTGAGGATGTGAGTTAACCAAAACCGCGTCCATAAATAACCGTTTCAAAGGTTTATTATTATACTAATATGACTTTTTAGAGTGGACTCATTATTGTTTGTGAGAATAAAATAAACATTGACAAGATAAAACAATAATAGCTATTTTAATATTATGATAGGAAAATCAAGATTAGGAAAATTATTAGCTGAAAAAGAAATAATTAATAAAGATATGCTCGATAAAGCATTTATGATTCAAGCTGAAGAGGATCCTGATAATCCAAGAAGATTAGAAGAGATATTAATTTCTGACTTGAAAATAGACCAAGATACAATTTATAGCATCATTGCTGAACTTTATGCATTCCGCACAATTAATATTGATCTGGAAAAATTAGACGAAAATCAGATCAAGCAAACAAAAGAAATACTATCAAAATTTCCAGAAAATTTCAAAAAAGAACTCTTATATAAAAAAATATTACCATACAGTATATCTTATAGTCGAAGAAATACATTATTAGTTTTGGCAGCAAACCCAACTAATAAGATCGTAGAAAAAATCCCCTTAAATACTGAATTCAAAAGATATGAAGTTGCCTTTTGTCGTCTTAAAACTATTGAAGAACTTATTGAAAACATTGCTCCTCAAAAGAATGAATTTTTAGAACTTCTTGAAGAGGCTGGAGAACAGATAGAAGAGGTTACTGAAACAAGTATTATATCTGGAGTAGATGAATATGCTTTGGATGAAGAAATAAATAAAAGTCTTTTAGTAAATCTTTTTGAGGCATGTTTAGTTGAAGCAGTAAGAAAAGGGGCAAGTGATATTCATATAATACCATATCACCGTTCAAGTGTAGATTTCTTTTTCAGAATAGACGGTAAACTACAGAAATGGTATAGACAGGATAATACTTCACCCGAAGCCATAGCCGCTGTTGTGAAAGACCGTTCAACTGGTATTGATAGATTTGAGCGGGATACAGCACAGGACGGTTTTGCACAACGTCTTATCGATGGTAATCTGATTCGATTTCGTGTCTCAATTTTACCTGTTACATCTACAGAATATGAAAGAAGATTTGAAAGCACTGTTATAAGAGTAATAGATGATAGAAATGTAATCACTGACCTAAAAGAGTTAGGTTTCCAAAAAAAAGCAGAACAAGACTTTCTTAAAGCAATAAGTACACCAAAAGGTATTATATTAGTTACTGGACCAACTGGTAGTGGAAAAAGCACTACCTTAATGGCGGCTCTTTATCATACAATTGATCCTTCAAAAAATGTGCTTACTTGTGAAGACCCGGTAGAATATGCTATTAGAGGTGCACGCCAGTTAAAAATCGGACATAAAATGAGCTTTGAAGAGGCAGTTCGCTGCATTCTTAGACATGATCCAGATATTGTAATGGTTGGTGAAATAAGGGATAAAATTACTGCTGAAACTGCAATCAAACTTGCAAATACAGGACATCTAACATTTTCCACTCTTCATACAAATGATGCCCCAAGTGCAATTTCAAGATTGTATAAAATGGGTATAGAACCATTTCTTTTAGCTTATGCAATAAATATTATTGTTGCACAAAGATTGGTAAGAAAATTATGCCCGGATTGCAGGAAATTATTATCAAAAGATAAATATCAAGCTGCACTTGAATTCGGTCTTACGGAGGAGGATCTAAACTCAAAAAAAATATTTGAAGCTGGCAAAGGTTGTAAAAAATGTAATGAGGGTTATAAAGGAAGAGTTAATATTTGTGAAGCACTATTTTTTACACCTGAGATAAGAAAAGCAATAGTCCAGTCTGGAGAAGAAATTGATGAAGAGCTTATTAGAAATATTGCTGAAAAACAAGGAATGCTCTCACTCCGTGAATCCGGCTTGGATAGGATTCGTAATGGGCTTACTTCGATTGCAGAAGTGGCTTATGCCACAACAGAGGATTAAAATTAATGATACAGATGCTTTTAGTCCTTTTTGCTGTTGTACTGTTTTCTACTATATTAATCATTTCTTACAGTAATTTATATGATTCATTTGACATTATTTATAAAGGAATTTATCAGTTACAGGGCCTTAAAATTGCTGATAAATATTACCAACAGATTAGCTCTGAAATTTTAGGCGATTATGACAAATTTGATTCCTTACAGGTAAATTATTCTAACTTTAATACAGTAGATACAGTTTACACTATTGTTTATAATATAAATATTCAGTCAAGTTATTGTGATTCCTCAGGTGGAACATTATCTCCGGACACACTATATCAAAAGATAGATATAAGAATTTGGTGTGATAATCCATTAGGTTCAGATACATTATGGATTGGTACTACTGATAACCCAATTACCCCGCCTCCTATTCTTGACCTTAGATTATAGAGAATAACCTATGGTTAGTTTATTAGATGTACTTGGGGCAACGGTCATTGGAACAATATTACTTTTATCAATGATTAGTGCTCAATATAATATCCAAGCTATGGGTTTAGACATTCAAATGTATGTAAATCTCTTTGATATTTCTGACCATGTAACCTCAATTTTAGAATCCTACTTAGCTAAGGTTGGCTTTGGTGTCGATACCACAGCAATAATAGCAGCTGCTCCTGATAGTTTTGCATTTCGAGCAAAATTAAGTCTTGGTGATTCTACTTTCTCTACATTATCAGTAGTTCAAGGAGATAGTATCCCTGATAAAGGTTATCCATTTCAGCTTAAACGAAATGGAGTTACGGAACTTGGACCTTTTTATTTATCTAATAGTTTAAGGTTTACTTATTATGATGCAGATGGTAATACTACATCTGTATTGGCTAATATCCGCTCTGTCAAAAGTGAGATGGAATTTTTTTATGCTTCTTTACGAGGAGGTATAAATATTAGAAAATATAAACACAGAATAACCTTCTGGAAGTATTTTAAGAATTTGTATTTAGATTAGAATTGATATTCATTATCTAAGAACAAATGATGAAATCTAATATAAGTATGAAACATACATCCGCCAACTGGCGGACTAAGGAACATGAAAATTATATGCAGCGGCTGAAACAAAGAATAATCAAAAAAGTCCCGTTAAACGGGATCCCGATTAAAATCGGGAAAATATAAATTATCCCCGCCTGCCAAATCTAAGCAGCGGGCAGGTCTGTGGCAAGGTATTTTTCAAATGAAATTAAATAATTGACAATATTTTTATGATTTCTTTAATTAGTAAAATGCATATATTTTAATTAATTAAAATCTAACTAATTAAGATTTAAAAAAATCCTTAAGAAGTAAGGAAAAATGGGTAAAGTAGTAATAATAATGGTCGTTCTAATTGCAGCAATATTTGCTGTAATAATGTTATCGGTTCATAGGACTACCCCAAAAGTCCCTGAAGTATTATCTGATAGAGGTGTAGAATATGATATTGAATATCTTGCATCTTATTCCCTTAACCAAGCTATTAAAAAAATACCTAATAGTGTAGATGACGATACTCTACAAGTATTTACTAATTATGAAGTAATAGCTGGAGGTTATATTGATACTTTATCATTTGATTTTGATTATCATGGTGATTCAACTAAAGCTTATATTTATACTTCTGTACATATGATAACTCCCGAGCAGGACACAGTTTATGGTGAAGGCGAGGCTGAAATAAAGCTGTTATATGCGACCACTATAGTTGATTCAGGTGCTTTCGACATTAGTGGCGGAGAAGTTATCGTTCTCGAACCTGTAGATGCACAGATTACAGTTATTGGCTGCGAAATGGCAGGTATTCCCATAACGATGAAAGTAAATGTTGGCGACGAAGAGATTGAGCCTTTTGGTGACTATGACGACCACAACGCTGGGAATGTAGATGATGGAAATAACCCACGATACTATACAATACCTTATTCACTCGAAGCCGAGACTGCTATATCTATTACAGGAAGAAGCTGGAGATTTAAATTGTGGGGGTGGAAGTGGGTGACAAGACTTGAAATACATTCATCACACTCCAACTGCTTTGTTCTCCGCAACGGTGACGAAGTACCACCTTATGAAGGTTGGGGTAGGCAGGCAGACGCTAAAGAGATTGTGCAGGATTATATTGATGACGAAACTGGATTGATTGTTTTAGAACCGAATCAAACTATTTTCTTATTCGAGCTTTTTACAACAAACACATCGAGCTCTACTTTTGATATACAGGACCTTGTAGTAATGGTATCTCTTGCACTACCGGGTACCCTTGTAGATGACGGTGGTGGAGATGATGATGACGAGGGTGGTGGTTCTCCTCCTGTGTTGTATGGAGTAGACAAGATCTTAAACTGGGCTGTTGGTAGAATCCTAAAATAATTATATGGGCAAGTTACTAATTATTTGTATTCTTTTAATTTGTACTATCCTTGCTTCAATTCTTATCTCTGTTCAAAGGCATACCGGGGAAGTACCTATAGTTGTTACTCAGGATCTTGCTGAGAGACAAGCCCGAGCTCTTGGAAATTATGCCCTGCAATACGGTATAAAAGAACTCATGGCTGGTAATGTTACATTTAGTGATAGCATAACAGGTTATATAAAGGACTTTACTACTTGGGAAGTTTTGGATGGATCAATAGATAGTATCAGGTTTACTAATGAAGCTGATGGTTCGATTCGGATTAATTCGTTTGTAACTTATAATATCATTGATGAAGCTGTTAAACATGAGAGTGAAGCAACATTCTTGTTTATTCTTGATGATGAGAGTCCCATAAATATTATTGCTGCAATTGTATCTGGTGGTTCAATAACTATACATGCAAAAGCTGTTATTACTGGAGATGTAACTGAGAGTACAGAGTTTAATTTTGAAGAAATATTTGGTATGTCGGAAGAAGCTGTCAGAAATGAAGCAATAAGTAATAATGCTTTTATTTCTAATCCTGCAAATAATGAACCAATGCCGGATAGCCTAACATGGATGGATGGTGATTTTAAAATTACCAGTGATTGGACTGGTAGTGGTATATTAATTATAAATGGAAATCTAAAATGCACAGCTCATATGGCATTTGAAGGTATTTTGGTTATTTTTGGAGAATTAGAGATAACAGCACATTCTGATATTACCGGTTCAGTATTTGTTGTTGGTGATACCAGTTTGGGCGCTCATGCTACTATAACTTTTGATAGTGATATAATTGCAGATGCTTTTGAAAGTTTACCATTTGAAGTTTCATTAAAGATTATTAATTGGGATGAAAATTAAAGAATTTTATCATATTTTCATAAGTTAAAATTTATAATTCTAAAAGTAAAATAAGCCCTTTAATAATATTAGTATCTCATTCACCCTTCGTAGTTCATCCCTGCCCACCAAGGCTTGGCAGGCGGGCTTCGGAGTAAACCTATTCATCCTTCGCAGTCTTGCTACGGAGGATGAACTATGGAAGGCGGGGAGAACGGGGCAATAAGATGTGTGACCATCTGGGCGTCGAGACTGATAAAATTTGATAAAATACTTTAAACTGTCTCTGTGAATCTTTTAACAATGGGCATTCATACAGTTTCAATTTATTTTCAACCTTTAAAATTCTTCCTTCGAAGAACGGGTATTATACTTTCGGTGTTGAATCGGTGTTTCTCGGTGGTTAATTCTTTTTGGTTCTGTCTTATCCAGATTAGGTATAAAAATAATATCTGAAAGGAACGAATAAATGGAGAAAATCCAGCTTTTTGAAACAGAAAAAACAATTATTAATAATAAGGAGAAAATTGATAAGTATAAAGAAGTTGTAAAAACTGCTGCTGAAATTGCTGGTATAGACCACGATTTGAATAATCCTCTTAGTGTTATCTCTCTGTCAGTAAGTAGAGTAAAAAAAGCATCTGCAGAATACAAAGATGAAAGACTATCTAAATCAAGCAATCAAATTACAGAAGCAATAAATAGGATAAATGGTATTTTAGTAAGATTTCAGGAATTAAAAAGATTGGAATTAGTTCAAAAAGAGAGAAAAAAAACATTGGGTTAATCTTATGAAAAAGCATATTTTAATCATTGATGATGAGCAAAGCATCCGAGAGCTTTGTAAGAAGTTTCTTGAAGAAGAAGGATATAAAATAACACTGGCTGTTAATGGTCAAGATGCCCTAGATAAAATGGAATACAATGATTTTGACCTTTTCCTTGTTGATATGGTTATGCCTCGTATGGATGGGCTTGAATTAATGAAGAGGATTAAAAAGAAGCGACCCTTAGCTGTAATTATTATCACAACTGGTTTTTCCAGCATTGAAGGTGCAGTCAAAGCTGTTCATGCTGGTGCATTTCAATATGTTTCTAAACCTATAGATGCTGAGGAACTTCTTGAAGTTGCAAAAAAAGGATTACAACACGCAGAAGATCTATATGGATATATGCAAAAAGCTTTTGAACCTGGAATTAAAGTTGAACAAAAGGAAGAACCATTTCTGTTGCATGGATTTACTCCAGAGGAGAAAGCCGAGTTTCTTGCTCTGGGACACATTCGTAAATATGATGTTGGTGAAAATATCCCTATAGGTAATAAAAAATCCATTTCCGGTTCAAGTTCAATTATTTTAATTGAAAGTGGTGAAGTTTCTGTATGGCTTAGTAATACAATTATTGATCATCTCCGTAAATGGGATACATGGGGTGAGGAAAGCTTTATACTGGCTGGTTCTGTTTTTACAACACTTCGTGCTGAAACTCCTGTAAAAATAAGACATTTTGACCGTAAAAAAATGCTTGATTTCTTTGCATACAAAGGCGAAAGATTACTCAAAAGATTTGTGATAAATCTCGTAAACTACACATTTTTTAAATGGCGTAAATCAGTGCAAAGGATTGTAATGTTAAAACTTGTTACTGGAGAGAGATAAAGAATTTGGCTAGTGTTTAAGGATTGCGCTACTCGAAACGGTTAATGGTTGATGGCTGACGATTCGAGCCGCTTAACCGTATGCCAATTCGAGCCTCGCAACCACAAACATATAACAAAATATTTATAGGAGAATAATGAGCCTATCTTTTACTCCCGAAATGGTTGTGGGATTACCAGAATATTTAAAAGGAACAAATCGCTTCCAAAACATTAATAAAATAATTACTTACAATGCTGCCTGGCGTAAGGAAGCATATGATCATTTGAGAAAATTACTTAAATATGCACGAGAAGTAAATGCTTCTGATATGGATTTTGGTGGACCAGGAGCAGATAAAATGGTCTGGTATAGAATTTATGGTAAAAAATCTCCAAGCAATGATATGCCCCATTACACTGATGATGAAGTTACTGCTATATTATTAAGTATCCTATCTGATGAGCAAAAAGTGAAACTTTTTAAAAATAAAAATGTAGACCTTTCTTTGGGAATGGTATTTGATGAGGAAGAAAAACCCGATCGTTTTCGTAGTGATATTTATTATGAAAGTAATGTACTTGTAGCAAATTTCAGACTCATCAGCTCAAGCCTGTTTAAGATTGAGTCTTTAGGCTTCCCAGAACCTATTGTTAAAAGAATGGATCTTCAATATGAAAAATCTGGTTTGAATTTAGTTACCGGAATAACTGGTTCAGGAAAAAGTTGTACTTTAGATACTATTGTAGACATGAACAATCATAATAACAAAGCACATATTATAATTATTGGAAACCCAATTGAGTTCATCCACCAATCTGACCAATGCATTATCCGGCACAGACAACTTGGCGAAGATGTGTTGAGTTTTAAAGATGGAGTTATTCAAGCACTACGACAGGACCCAGATATAATTGTTGTAGGTGAAATGAGAGATCCAGACACAATTGCAACAGTTATTGAAGCTACAGATAGTGGTCACAAATGTTTTTCCACACTGCATACAAGCTCAGCAGTAGATAGCTTACATCGAATTATTGGAGAATTCACACCAAGAGAACAAGAGAGAATTCGATTAAGATTAGCAGATACACTTAAAGTTATTATCTCACAAAAACTGGTTCCGAACAAAGCGGGAAAACTATCCTTAGCAAAAGAAATTCTTTCTGTAAATGCTTCTGTTCGTGCTGCAATCAGAAGCCAAAATATCAATGAAATATATCAAATGATTACTGAAGGTAAAAAATTAGGTATGTTGACCCTTGAACAAGACCTATTTAATCTATGTAAAACCAATACCATAACAAAAGAAACTGCTATGAACTTCGCAAATAATAGAAAAAGAATGGAGCAGTTTTTAACATATTCCAAATAGAATTCTAAGCAATGAAGTTTAAAAAAGATAAACTAGCATTTGGTATTTTCCAGGATGGGTTATCAATTAAGGTTGCCCAACTTGTCTCCTCTAATGGTAAAATAAAAATACAACATTTAGATAAGACAGAGCTTTCATATCCTCTGTATCTAAAAGAGACTACTGAAGAAGTAGAAAAGGTAGCAGCACTGGAAGAAGGTTTGGATGTTCCAGTGGTCACTGAATTCGAAGATGAAGAGATAAGTATTCCCGAAATTTCCGAATTCGATGAAGAAGAAAGTTTTACAGAAGTTGAAAAAGAAGAAGCACTATCAGGTAAAAGTGATTTACAAAAATTACTCATTAATTTCCCTTTAGTCGATGGAAAGATTTCTCTTAACTCAAACGACGAACAAATTTCTTACCATAAATTTGAAACAACTTTTGGAACATCAAAATTAAAAAAGAGAATTAAAGCAGAACTTATATCTAAAGAAGAAATCAAAGCCAAAAATTATAAATTGGATTATATATTAAATCCTGATAAATCTATCTTAGCCTTTGTACATCGTGGAAGATTCGAACTTCTTAGCGCTTTACAAGATACAGATATCTTAGTTTCAAAAAAGAAATTCTTTTATAGCTTTATTGATACAAATGAAATCTCACTAATGAATTTTGTGAGAGCTAATTATGATTTCCCTCCAGAAGATTATGTGCTGATTTTATATATCGGTGTTGATTACAAAGTAGGAATTGTTATGAAAGGAAAAAGTCATTATAATACATTTCCTATTATTGTTGCAGAAACAGAACCTGAAAAAATGAGACAAGCCATCTACTCTAAAATCATGCTTGAGCAAGATGTATCAAATATACCTATTACTCAACATGTCATTTTAGCTGGAGAAAATGTTGGTGATGAGGATGTAGAATCTTTTCAAAAAAAATGTAATGCAGGAGCAATTGTAAATCGTTTAGAACTAAATAAAATTTATATTGATGAAAAGAGTAAAGATGAAATTGCTCCAGAAAAAATAGCTGAATATGCCATTCCTATATCTCTGGCATGGAAGGCATTAGATCCCAAAAATCAAGATTTTTTCCCTTGCAATCTCCTTCCATCAAAGATCATTGAAAGTCAAAAGCATTTTAAAGTAGCCTGGCATGGCTTTCTTGTTTTAGTTGCCATATTCTATTTTACCTTTATGGGCACGACAAAAAATATGACTCTAAATCAAAAAATCTTAAGTGCACAACAAATTAATCGAGAGTTAGAAGTCGAACTAAAACAAAATCAAAAAATTATTAATAGACTCACTCAGGTAAGAAAAGAAATCGATATCTTAGAAACAAATATTAAGAAAATTGAAAATCTGATTGGAAATAAAAATCAATGGCACTATATTCTTAATATCATAGCAAACGCATTTTTAGAAAATGAAATAAGCTGGATAAATAACTTAAAAAGCTCAGAAAATACTTTTCAAATTTCTGGCTATACAACTCAAAAGCGAAATATTCTTGGTTTTTCAAAATTATTTCCCGAAGGTAAGATTCAAAGAATCACAAGATATTATACTCAAGATTTCCCAATCTGGAAATATGATATGACTTATTCATTCCCTAATCCTAAAGATATTGCGAAAGAAAAAGAAGAAAGTTTAGCAAAAATTCAAATAGCAGAAGTCGCTGAAAAAAAACCTGAACCTAAACCAGAACCCATAATCAAAGAACCGATTAAGCCAGAAAGCTTTGAAGCAGAAGTTTCCAGAGTTGATATTAATAAGATTTATAATAATATTGTTTATATATATTTTAAAAGAGATACAAAAGAAGCATACGAAAAATTTAAAGAATTTGTTATAAAGTATCATAGTCACAAATTTGCTCATAATGCAAACTATCTAATGGGGGAATGTTTGTATACATTAGGGAAAATTTCTGAAGCAAAAGTTATTTTTGAAAACACAATTAAACAGAAAGGAACAAAAACTCCTGATGCACTTATGATGCTTGGTAACTCTTACATAAAGGAAAATGATATAAATAATGCAATTTATTATTGGAACCAACTCATTACCAATTACCCAAATCATAAATTAGCAATAATAGCCCAAAATAAAATTAATACTTTTTCGACTCATGATAATACCTATAAAGAAAAATCAGAAATCGAAACCGAAGCAACAATTGATAAAAAAAGGGTATATGAATTACAACTACTATCAAAAAGAGACTACTCACAAATTGAGCAAGATAAGAAAGAGATGGAACAATTTGGTTATAAAACCAAAATTACTTCTGTATTGAAAGATAGTGAAATTTTCTATCGTTTAAGATTTGATGATTCATACACCCAATCTGAAGCCATTGCCTTGGGTGAAAAGATTAAAGAACTATTTCCTTTTATTAATGATTATTGGATTGAAAAGATATTATACGATGATAACATTTCAGAAATTTACCATAGTATTATAAATATATATTTTTCTGGAAATTTTAATAAGGCATTAGAAAAATTAAGCGAATTTTCCGAAAAGTATCCAAGCCACCCTCTTGCATATAATGCTAATTATCTTACTGGAGAATGCTTATACCAAATTGGAAGAATCGATGAATCAAAAAAAATATTTGAGAATACCATTAGACTTAAAGGAATTAAAACTCCTGATGCCCTTATAATGATGGGAAATTGCTATAAAAAAGAAAATGATCCAAATAGTGCAATTTATTATTGGAACAAATTAATTAACACTTTCCCTGAAAATAAATTATCAAAAATTGCACAGTATAAAATAAAAGTTTTAGAGAATAGATAATATGCCATATAAAGTCCGAAATACCATAGTATTAATAATATTATTAATAATTGTTATTCTTGGAACTATATTAGTTAATGCAAAATCTGTTAAAAAATTAGATGAATTAGAAAAATCAAACAAAGATAATTCTGAGATGATCGAAAAACTCAAAAGAACACATCCTGATCTTAAAAATGAAGAAAAGGTAATGGAATCTCTTGAGAATATGAAGAAAAAAGTACTTGAAAATTGCAAATTTATCCTAAAAGAAGATAATTCGACTCTTACATATCAGTATTTAATTGATATTACAGAGAACTTCTGTCCAGATGTTGTTTTTGATTTCAAGGTTTTAAAGTCCGGAAAAGATAAAGAGTTATCATTTAATTCATATAACATTTCTGGGAAGGCTAATATAGAGTCACTTCACTTTTTTATTTTTCAAATTGAGTATCAGTCACCTCTTTATACAATCGAATCTATTAAACTTTCTGAAGAATCTGTAACCAAAATTGATACAGTAAACTTTGCGATTGTTCTTAATGCATATTTTAATGAGAGTGGAACTGATATAAAAGATATACCTTTGAGAAGTTTTAAATTTACAAATTTAAGATATAACCCATTTTATTCCAGAATCCATCCACCTTTAGATGATGCATATGAGCTTCAATTTCTCAATATTTATACTTCAACAATAATAGGATTAACTCCATATAAGGTTTTCATGCGAGACAATAATGGAAAAATTAATACTCTCACTCCAGGTGATAAAGTTGCTTATGGATATCTGGATCATATCAACTGGTATAAACAAGCTGCTGTATTTAAGATAAATAGAATTGGTATTACAGAAGAAGAAATTATATACATTGAAGGTGGCAACCTATGAAAAAAGCATTAATATTTTTTATTATAATTTCTCTATTCATAAATCTCTTTTCTCAATCGAAATATAAAAAAGAAGAGTTAATTACTATCACTCGAGATATCAGCTTTCCTGAAGCAATAAAAACACTTGAAATCATGGCACAACAGTTCGAGGGCAAAAAAATTATTAATATGAGCGTTATCACTACACCTATTGGTATACCAATTAAACAACTTTATTGGAAAGATGCTCTGGATCTTATTATAAGTTTTAACAAACTTGTTCTTGAGGAACTCCCGGGAGCATATTTAATAAATGACTTTATTATTGAAGAAGAAATAATACCAGAAGAAATTGAAGGTGTTACACCTGATACAAAACAGATAAGAATTAGTTCGATACTATTCAAGGCAGATAAATATTTTTTAAGCAGCATTGGTATAGACTGGTCTACTTTATTTAATGGTAAAGTAGTTGCTTCAATTGATTTCAAGGGTGGAACCATGGTTCCTTCAGAATTATTTCAGGCTACTGGAACTACAAGACTTGAATCAGGGAAATTCACTATTGACATAAACACTCTTTTGAGAATTATCGAAAGTAAACAAAGAGGTACAGTTATTGCAAGACCAAGTCTCATAGTCCTATCAGGAAAAAAAGGAAAGATACAGGTTGGAGACGATTTTTCAGTAAAGACAGTTGATGAGGCAGGCAATGTTACAGATAGATTTTTTAGCACTGGAATTATTATGGAAGTTACTCCAACAATTATAGAAGAAGAAGGTAAGGAAGCAATTCATTTACTAGCAAAAATAGAAAAGAGTTCTGCCGTGCCCGGTGAAATAAGTACTATTATTCATAAAAGTCAATCTGAAACAGAAGTGCTTTTATTTGATGGAGAAGAAACTGTAATTGGTGGGCTTTATGATACTGAAGTCACAGAAGTGAGGATCGGTATCCCTATCTTAAAAGACCTCCCCTGGTGGGTTCTGGGAATTCGTTATTTAACTGGATATAATAAACGTGAGACAAATGTACGAGAATTAATAATAATATTAAAAGTTGAAATTATTGAACCAATTGATCAAAGAAAAGATCAACTTATTTCTCTACAAGAAAAAATTCGAAAAATGAGAGAATCTACTACACATATTGATACCTTGTTTAATGTCAGAAATAAGGAAAAAAATGATAATAACAAAAAAGAAAATGAATAAAAAACTTATAAAATTTTTCATTTCTGCTACTATTGTAATTGTTTCTATATACTTAATAAGTTGTGGAAAGTTAACATCTCCAAGTAAAGATGCTCCGACAGATTTGAAGATTGAAAAAATAGAAGAAGGAAGAGTTAGGTTAACCTGGATTTATCTTGATACTTCTGATGATACAATCGTTTTTGTAATAGCTAAAAAGGAAGGCGAAGGTGCCTGGAATGAAAATTATAAAGAAATTTCTGGTGAATCCCGTATATTTGAAGATAACATACCTACTAATGATAGCTTGATATATGCTTATAAAGTTATGGTAAAAAATATATCTGAAGACTTCTCGTCACAATTCTCTGAAGTTGTTGCTTATCTTTCTGCTCAAACGGCTCCAACTGACCTGAGTTTTGTTCAAACTTCTCAAGAAAGGTTACAAATAAGTTGGTCAGACCATTGTGTTGGAGAAGATGGCTATTATGTCGATAAAAGAATTGGTAATGAAAGTTGGACAAAAAAGTATAAAATCCTTAATGCCAACACAAGTTCTTTTACTGATAATACAACTATTTTTGATACATTATTTTACCGTGTTACAGCATTTGTAGGAGAATCATTATCAGGTTCAGTTGAGAACTCAATAGTCACAAATTTAATGGCACCGTCAAATCTTACCCTAGAAAAACCTGATTATAACAAAATTAAAATATCTTGGTATGATAATAGTGACGGGGAAGAAGGTTTTTATATTGATAAAAAAATTGGTGGATTAGATTGGAATGAAACAGAACCTAACATTTTTAAGTCTCCTGACTCAGTTGATAGTAATGTCACATCATTTGTTGATGATATTACACAACCCTGTGGTACTTTTTACTATCGGGTTAGAGCTTTTTATAATGAATTCTATTCAGACTATAGTAATGAAGAACATACAAATATTAGATTAGAACTAGTTGATTCACTAAATACTTTAGGGGATGCTAATGAAGTATTTGTATCAAACTCAGGCTGGTACGCCTTTGTAGCAGATGGATATAACGGACTTGTTGTTATTGACTGTATAAATCCAACTTTACCCAATGAAATTACCACAATGAATCTTCCTGATCGTACACTTTCAGTTTTTGTTCAAGACAATTTAGCTTATGTAACAAATCATAATGGTGGTTTTAATTTAGTTGATATTAGTATTATTAATTCTCCTGAAATAGTAGGTGATTGTGTTACTCAAGGTGTACCCAATGATGTATTTGTTTACGGAGATCATGCATATGTAGCAGATGGTGCTGCAGGTCTTTCAATAATTATTACATCTGGACCCCCACATTTTATAATAAATATCTCAACAGATGGAGATGCAAGAAAAGTCTTTATTAAAGAAAATTATGATTATGCATTTGTAGCAAATGGCTTGAATGGTGGTATTGCTGTTATTGATATCTCTGATCCCATAAATCCTATATCTGTATCTAGCTTACCAATTAATGGCTTATCCCAGGATGTTTATGTACTTGGAAATTATGCTTATTTAGCAAATGGTGAGAATGGATTAGAAATTATTGATATTTCTGATATAAACAATCCATTCCCTGTTTCCAATTGCCCAACAGACGGTTTTGCATATAGTATTTATGCTCAAAACCATTATGTATATCTGGCAGATAAAGATAAGGGGTTAGTTGTAATAGATATAGAAGACCCTTTTAGCCCTTATATTTTGGGAACTCTTGAAATGCCCACAGAACCAGTTTCCATTTACATTTCAGGCAGCTATGCATTTCTTGCAGATAATGAAGGATTAAAAATTATTCAAGTTGCTCCATAATTAAAATAAGTGATAAAAGTGAATCATTTTGAAAGTTAATATAATCTAAAAATCAGTGAAATTTACATTAAAGATCAAAAAAATTAAGGAGAATAAAATGAAATGAAAAAATTAATTAAGATTAAGGAGGATAAGATGAAAAGAATAATTACTATCTTATTAGTTACATTACTAAGTGCTTCGCTCTCATTTGCTCAGACACATATTCCGGCAGGTAATGTCAGCGGAACTTGGAACTTTGCAGGTAGTCCGTATATTATTGATGGTGAAATTCAAATTCAAATAGGTGACACATTGATAATTGAACCAGGAGTAGATATTCAATTTTCTGGTCATTACAAATTCATTATCAATGGTAGATTATTAGCAGAAGGAACTGCTGGTAATCTTATCACATTCTCAGCTCAGGTACCTGCAACCGGTTGGCATGGTCTCAGATTCATCGATACCAATACAAACGGTCAGGACAGCTCAAAAATCGTTTATTGCACTTTGGAACATGGTATAGCTTCAGGTGATGCCAGCTCAGGTGGTGCTATTTACCTGGAAAGTTCCGATATTATCATTGAAAATTCCAGCATATTTGATAATGAAGCAGATGGATACGGTGGTGGAATTTATATGTATGATTCTAATCCTCGATTGACTTCAGTGGATATTTATGAAAATTCAGCCATTCATGAAGGTGGTGGAATCATGTGCTTCAATGCAAATCCATTCTTAGAAAAAGTGGCTATTTACGAAAATGAAACACAATGGAGCGGAGGTGGAATTTGCAGCTATGGCACATCAGTGATTACTTTGGAAAATGTAACCCTCTCTGATAATGAAGCATTCCAAGATGGCAGCGGAATTGCCAGCCTTTATGGTTCGGATATCACACTTTTGAATTGCATAGTCTGGGATAATCCTTCAGAAGAAATTTATATCCATCCTGATGCTACATTAAACGCTACTTATTCCGACATTAAAAATGGAACTGGTCAAACATATTTTGGAACAGGTTGTATCGATATTAACCCGTTCTTTGCAGATCCGGCAAATAACCTATATTCGATAACATGGGCAAACTTCCCGGATCCGGACTACACAAAATCACCTTGTATCGACACAGGAAATCCTGATGTTCAGTATAACGATCTAGACGGAACAAGAAATGATATGGGAGCATATTATTTCCCGCAATCCGGAATTCAGGGAACAATAACTCTTGCCGGAGGTTCGGGAAATGTGGAAAACGTAATTGTTTCCGCAATCTCAGCTACAGACACTACAAATACTTCTCCGGATGCAAGTGGTGATTATATTGTTAATGTTGTTCCCGGCACTTATACTGTATCTGCTACCTTGGATGGATATTCCGGCGACCCTGTGACAAATGTGATTGTTGTTACAGGACAAGTTGTTATAGGAATTGACATCCAACTTGATGAAATTTTGCCTGGTTCGATTAATGGACTTGTTGCTCTGGAAGGTTTAGGAGATGTTACTGCTGTTCTCATCTCAGCCGGAGGTGAAACTACTAATCCTTATGCTGTTTATGTAGGTCCGGATATTGACCATTACGAATACGATTTAGAAATCGATGCAGGAACATACGATGTTGTAGCAACTCTGGCCGGTTACCAGAATTCTACCGTAACCAATGTTGTAGTTCAATCCGGTCAACAAACTACAAATGTGGATTTCCTTTTGCTACTAATTCATTATGAAGGCTATATTGCTGGTAGAGTTACATTAAAAGAGGGTGCTGGAAATGTAGAAAACGTGGAAGTTACTGTGGATACAATCATTGTGAATCCTGATGCAAATGGTGATTATCTGGTTACAATTGATAATGGAACCTACGATTTAACAGCCTCTTTAGACAACTATGCAACACTAACATTCTCATCAATAGAAGTCGTAGCTGATGATACAACCGAAGTTGATATAACACTTATGAACTGGGAAGTTATAACCGGAACTCAATATAATATGATTGCTTATATTACTGCGACATTGGATGGTGCATTTATTGACGGTTCAAACAGCAATCAATTAGCAGCTTTGGGACCCGGTGGAGATTGTAGAGGAATTGCCAGTTGGAATACAGGAAGCCATCCTTACTGGGATGAAACTTCTCATTATTGGGCGCTGGACGGGTACTGGTATTGCACAATAGTCAGTGATGATAACTCGGGAACTGAAGTGATCAGCTTCAAAGTATATGATACTGCAACAGATTTAATCTATTCTCCTCCAGAAACATTGCTATTTGTTGACGGAACAAATAATAATGTTGTAGACTTATACGCTCCTTCTCCTTCTCATGACCTTGAATTTGATTTAATCGAAGATTGGAATTGGATATCATTCAACCTGAAACCTGCAGACAATTCCATAGTAACTGTATTCGATGTTTTAGATGATGTTCCTGATATCTATCAAGTTAAAAATCAGACACACTCATCAACGTACATCAATCCGGGAGGATGGATTGGTGACTTGAACAATTTAACTGTGGGAGATGGTTTCAAAGTATCTATGATAAATGCTTACAATGACTTCATATTCAGCGGTACAAAACTCAATCCAATCTTAACTCCTATTGCACTTGATTCACTTTGGAACTGGGTTGCTTATGTACCACAAAATTCTTTAACTTTAGAATCTGCAATTATAAGCATTGCAGGCAATATCTCTGTAATTAAGAATCAAACTCAATCTGCAGTTTATGATGGATCATGGGTTGGTGATTTAACTAATATGTACCCGGGTATAAGTTATTTGATTTATATGTCTGAATCTGATTCATTAACATATCCTGCAAACACTACTACCACGCGCTCCTCAGATGAACCTGAAATCTCATCCAACTATGCAAATTGGAAACTGCTTTCAGGAACCGAGCATAATATGATTGTGATGGCTAAACTTCTAAATAATGATAACACCATTCTTTCTCCTGAAGAATATACTGTTGGAATTTTTAATGAAGATAACATCTGTCATTCCATTGGAAAATATGTTGGTGATTTCTGGTACTTTACTGTTGTTGGAAATGATGAAACAGAAAATCTACACTTTAGAATTTATCATAACCAAACTGGCATCACAGCGAATAGTGATGAAACAATTTCTTATGAAAGAGACATCATAATAGGTAATTGTGAAGAACCGATTGAAATGTTGTTCAATAATCCAATCTCTATATCTTCTCAAACACTGCAATTAAACCAGAATTATCCGAATCCATTTAATCCATCAACAGTTATTAGTTATTCATTACCAAAAGCAGGATTTGTCAATCTTTCCATTTATAATATCAAAGGACAACTTGTGGAGACACTTGTAAATACACATCAGGAAGCTGATAATTATACTGTGGAATGGAAGGCAGATAAATACAGCTCAGGAATTTACTTCTTTAAAGTTTCTTCTGGAGGTCATTCTCAAGTTAAGAAGTGCTTATTAATCAAATAGGTTTACTTAACTTTAATAACACCCCGAAGAAGCTTTTTCGGGGTGTTATATTCAGGAGGAATTTTTAAAACCTCACCTTAATCCTCTCCTAAAAGGAGAGGGAATTTTCCTTCTCCTCGACTTGTCCAGCTTTTGACGGATAGGAGAAGGTTAGGATGAGGTAACATGAGGAAAAATGACAAAAAATAGAGTAATAGCAATTATCATAATTATTCTGATTTCCACAGTTCTTTTCTCAGACCCACCAAATTGGGTACCCATTACAGGCACTCAATATTCAATGGTTGTGATTGCCCAAATATCTTTATATAATCAGCCTTTTGAAGGAATTGGCACTAATATGGCTGGTGCATTTGGTCCGGGCGGAGAAACAGATTGCCGCTCAGTAGGAATCTGGGAACAAGCAAATCCTCCCTATTGGGATGGATACTGGTATTTCACGATTGTGGGAAATACGAACGGTGAAGTCATTGGTTTTAAAATCTATGACGAAGCTACTGATCTAATCTATGATTGCAATGTTACTGTTATCTTTGCAGACAACGCCACAATCGGCTCACCTTCCGATCCGCTCAATCTTTCTGCCATGTTAGGTGAGATTTCAGGAAATATCACATTGATTACCACCATCCCTCCTTCAGGAAATATCGAACAAGTTGAAATCAATGCCGGCTATATCACTGTTAACCCGGATGCAAATGGTGATTATCTACTCGAAACTGCAGAAGGAATTTATGATGTTTCTGCTTCTTTGAACGGATATACTTCAGTAACAATCACGGATATTTCAGTAGTTGCTAATCAAACAACTGAAGATATTGATTTCTCTTTGATAGACTGGATACCGATCGGTGGAACTCAATACAGCATGGTTGTGATGGCTACCGTAAATATTGGAAGCGATATTTTTGAAGGTGGCGGAAGTAACCAGGTGGCAGCATTTGGACCGGGAGGATATTCCGACTGTAGAAGCCTTGGTTCATGGCAGGAACCAAATCCACCCTATTGGGATGGATACTGGTATTTCACAGTTGTTGGAAATACAAACGGTGAAACAATCGAATTCCAGATTTTTGATGAAGAAACTCAAACAATTTATGAATGTGCTCAAACAGTCACCTTCCAGAATAATGACACGATTGGCAGTCCAGAAGACCCTTTTGAATTGACGATCGGAATTGACCAGGAATTTAGTCTGGGTATGGATTGGAACTGGATTTCGTTTAATGTTCATCCTGAATATACTGAAATTGAATCGGTTTTTGCAACACTTGGAAATAATATCTTTCAGATAAAAAACCAGACTCAATCTTCAATATATTATGACCCTCCGGGAACCTGGGTTGGTGACCTTTATAATATCTCAGATGGCGAAGCATATCTTATTAAGATGAATAATGCAGTTGCTCCTTTCATGGTTTCGGGAATGCCCATCGATCCCTTAACTCCTATAGATTTAACTGAAGACTGGAACTGGATTGCTTATTATCCACAATTTATTCTTCCCATTGATGTAGCTCTGGAAAGCATTATTCCAAACGTGTACCAGATTAAAAACCAGACTCAATCTGCAATTTATTATAATCCTCCTGGAGCTTGGGTTGGCGACCTTACACAAATTGAACCAAATATTGGTTACAAAATAAATATGACTAACGCTGACCAATTAGTTTATCCAGAACCTGTCGAGTTTATTCCTTCCAATAATCTTTATAGAGAAGACCCTCCTGACTGGGAAGTTATTACCGGAACTCAATACAATATGATTTTAATGGCTCAGGTAGAATTCAATCTTGAACTTTTCGATAATACTGATGATAATATGGTTGGAGCATTTGGTCCTGGTGGAGAGCAAGACTGCCGTTCTATTGGAGTCTGGCAGGAACCAAATCCACCTCATTGGGATGGATGGTGGTATTTCACAATTGTAGGAAATGATAATGGAGATACTATTTCTTTTAAAGTTTATGATAGTGAAACAGAAGCAATTTATGATTGTTATGAAACGATCCTTTTTGAAGATAATGCCACAATCGGTAGCCCTTCTGACCCCTATATATTAACTGCCTTTCCACTATTCGTAGATGATCCTGGTCATAACCCAACTTTTAATCTAAAACAAAATACCCCTAATCCATTTAATCCCGATAATCCCCGATTTAATCGGGGAGGGACATATATCAGTTACTCTTTACCAAAGTCATGTAATATTAAAATACAAATTTATAATGTGAAAGGTCGATTAGTTACAACTCTAATTGATGAATATAAACCTGCTGGATATCATTCGGTTTACTGGAAAGCAAAAGATATGAGTTCTGGAATTTACTTCTACAAGTTACACACAGATACATTTACATCTATTAAAAGGTGCCTGATTTTGAAATAAATAATAATATAGTCTATAAAGATAAAGCCTTCAATCCCTTTTTGGGTTGGAGGTATTTTTTTTACAACAGGAATACCCCCAGAATTTTGATATAAATTACCAAAATACCCTTTAGTCTCGGTCAGGCACCGAGCCTGAACGGAATAGATAAAAGGTTTGTGGATAATTTAAGCAGGAAATTTCTTACCAAAGAAGCCCACGAATTTATTCGTGGGAATCAAGGATTCAGAGGAGTTTATAACGGTTTTAACCGTTTACAAGACATAATAGAAACCATTCAGGCTACGGCGCCCAGACGAGTGAAATGGTTAATAGAAGTGCATTTGCTCAATTTTACCTCCCCGATTAGCTCGGGGATTAAATTCGTGGGCTTCTTTTCTTCTTTTCGCAATTTTGATTGTTTATTAAAATAAACCAATTTATCTGTCCCGATATATCGGGATTGGAGGTATGCAAGATTTGATTGT
>DAOVPZ010000072.1 GCA_030628975.1 Candidatus Cloacimonadota bacterium | reverse complement strand
CCATCACCTTCTTTTCCTAAAAGATTTTCTTTTGGTATGGCACAATCCTCAAAAATGAGCTCAGAAGTAACAGTGCCCCGCAATCCTAATTTGTCCTCTTCTTTACCTTCAGAAAAGCCAGGTGTTCCTTTCTCCACAACAAATGCAGAGATACCTGGATAACCTAATGATGGATCTTTGGTTGCAGTAAAGACAATAATATCTCCAATCCCGCCTGATGTTATGAAACATTTTGTACCATTGATAATATATTGATTCCCAACAAGTTTTGCAATGGTCTGCGTCGCCGCTGCATCACTACCCGCATTGGGTTCGGTTAGCCCAAAAGAACCAATTTTTTCACCACGAGCCAACGGAATAACCCATTTCTTTTTCTGAATTTCATTACCAGCAACATATATTGGATATATCCCCAGAGATGAATGTGCAGCAAGAAATATTCCTGTAGAACCACATACCCGACCAATCTCTTCAACAGCAATCGTATAAGAGAGCGTGTCAAGACCAGCCCCGCCATATTTCTCTGGCAGATAAATAGCCAGAAGTTCCAATTCTGCCATTCTCTTTACCAAATCCCAGGGAAATTCACACTTTTGATCAAGTTTTCGTGCTCTTGGTGCAACCTCTTCGTCTGCAAATCGCTTAACCTTTTCCCTAAATCTTATATGTTTTTCATCCAAAATCATTTGAGCAACTCCTTGGCAATATTTGATTTTAAAATATGTGGAGTAACATCTAATACTTGAAGCACCTTTGCATCTCGAAAATAGCGTTCTACAGGATAGTCCTTTATATAACCATATCCACCATGAATCTGAATAGCCTGAAGTCCTGAATATACCGCTACATCACCACAATGAAGACGAGCAATCTTGGAAGCTAATGAATAATCCTGACTATTATCACATTTAAATGCTGCATCATAAATCAAGAACCTGGCAGCCTCTATTTTTATCTTCATCTCTGCAATCATTTCCTGAATCATTGGAAATTCACATATTCGTCTACCAAACTGTATCCTTTCCTTTGAATATTTTATCGAAGCGCTAAGAGCAGTTTGGGCAATACCGAGTGAAATTGCAGAAAAACAGATATTTGCATAATCCCGAATCTCTTTTAGAACCTCTTCTCCCCTATCTTCAGATATTAAAAAATATTCATTTTTTAATTGAGTTTCTTTGAATTCAGCACTAACAATTCCTGCTGATCTGATGCCTAAAATCTCAGGTTTAGTTAAATTCATTCCATCTATTCCTTTTTCAAATAAGCAAAATGATTTTCCTTCTGATAGAGTGATTGGCATTAAAAAGAAGTTAGCAGATTCACCGTTTAAAACAAAATCTCTATTTCCTGAGACTAAATAATCTTTATCTAAAGCTTGAGCTTCAATTTTTTTACCAGGTATATCAATCTCTGGATCGCAAATATAGGCACCGATTTCACCATTTGAGAGCTTTTTCAAATAATAATCTTTTTGGGATTCTTGTCCGTATTTTATTAATGGAAAAGCGACCATACAATTATTTACAACAAGAATTGCTCCGATTGATGCACAAACTTTAGATAATTCTTCCACAGTTATACAAAGACTCGTTGTATCCATATCGACACCATTATATTTTTCTGGGATAATTAGACTTAGCAGTCCTAATTCAGATAGTTTTGTGATAATATCAGTTGGAAAGACACTATTTTTTTCTATCTCATCTGCTATGGGGTCAAGTTCAGTAGTTGCAAATTTCCTAATCTCACCTTGAATTAATTTCTGCTCGTTGTTAAAGTTTATTAAATTCATAACTCTCCTTAGAATTAAATCAATGTTACTCAATATATTCTTGATATTATTTTTTTATTTTTTTTCAAAAATTGAATTGATACTGTCAAGTAATTCTCTTTTATAAAGCAAAATTTATATGATTTGTATCTATGTTATTACAATTTCAAAATACTTGACATATAGGAAAGTATATTCTTTTAAAAGACTAAACGGCTCCATCGTCTAGGGGTTAGGACGCCGGATTCTCATTCCGGTAACAGGGGTTCGATTCCCCTTGGGGCTACTAAATTTTAAAGAAAAGCCTGTCTATACACTGGTTTGCGGATAAACAGACTAATATAATTGTTTTTGAGTTAATTATCTCATCATAATCATCTTCTTGATAAATGTCTTATCTTGGGTTGATAATTTGTAGAAATATATTCCAGAACTCATCCCCGAATTCTCGGGAAAATTCCACCCAATAGTATGATATCCAGCAGGTTTATATTCATTAACAAGTGTTTCTACTAATTGACCTTTAAGATTGTATATTTGAATTTTTACTTCTGTATATCTGGGTAAGAAGTATCTAATTGTTGTCCCGATTTTATCGGGATTGAAAGGATTTGGATAATTGGGATATAATTTATACTTATCTTGAATAAG
Source organism: Candidatus Cloacimonadota bacterium (assembly GCA_030628975.1). Taxonomy (GTDB): domain Bacteria; phylum Cloacimonadota; class Cloacimonadia; order JGIOTU-2; family JGIOTU-2; genus JAGMCF01. The sequence continues at coordinate 3,860 of DAOVPZ010000072.1, read as the reverse complement.
ATTATTAATGTCATATATAGTTGATATAGTGCCAATGCCTGATAATGGTTCAGGATCAGAAAAATAATAGAAATCTTCATTAATATAACCTTCTAAAATAATAGTACCATCGATGTAATAAGTAAATTCTGCTTGTTTATATCCAACAGTTTCAGGTGAAAATCCAATACAAATAGTATATTCAATAAGAGGATTTAGTGGATAAAAAATCCAATCAAAACCGCACATATAAAATTCATTTGAATCTGGACCGGTAATCTCATAATTAAAATCTGTTATAATTGCAATACCTCCCGCAGGAAAATCCCAAAATATCATTTCATCTGATATTGATAATTCCAAAGAATCGCTAACTCCAACCTCTCCAAATTCAAGGGGATAGGCTAATGAAAATTGTAAGAAAAAAACGAACAGTATAAGATACAGTGATTTCTTAAAAGTATATTTTATCATTATACTTCATATGAATGATGTCAACCAAAAGGTTGCTCACTCATGTTTTCGTATTATATTTTTTTTATCCAACTTATTTTAAAACTAATCTTCTATCCTGATATAATACATTATAAAATGCAATTTTTCTATTAGATATCACATGTGCTACATAATAAAATAGTTGTTTTTCTCATATTGATGACCTCATATAATTTAAGTAATCAACGAATGTAAAATAAAAGATTTAATTCTCATTTCATATCTAATAAATCTTATAAAAAAGGTGAAATTTCTAATGAATTCAATAATATATAACAAATAAAAAAAAATTATTATTTCATCTGTCAATTTTTTTTCAGAAATTCAATTTTCCCTTATTTTTATGTTAATTATCTTTTAACCCTTTGTTTTTAAAAAAGCCATTTTTTAATTCAAACATTGTTTTCAATAATTTCTACCAATCAGATCCAATAACATTTATCTTGACACTGTTAGAAGGTAAAAAATTTTATAAATAAAACATATTATTCCAGATAATTTTCATAAATTTTTTAAATTGGAGGATTATATGCTTTCATTCACAAATTGCAATGAAGTTATTGATTTTGTTAGAAAAAAGAATATTGAATTCATCTCATTCTATGTTCCTGATATTGAGGGTAGATTAAGAAATGTAACCATACCGAGTGAGAATTTTTCTGAGGAATTATTACATAATGGAATTGGCTTTGATGCTTCTAATTTCGGATTTGCTAATGTAGAACAATCAGATATGATTTTCAAGCCAGATTTGAATTTTGCTTTTGAAGATCCTGTTTATGAAAATTCAAAAATACTTTATTTCTTTTGTGATGTGTTTGAAGTAAGAACTGGAAAAAGCTTCGGACAAGACCTTCGGCATATTGTTCAGAAAGCAATTAATGCTCTAAAAAAAGAGGGCATTGCAGACGAGGTAAAAATCTTAATAGAACTAGAATTTAACATCCTTGATGAATTATACAGCAGACTCACTCCAAGAGAGGTATCATACAAGATCGAAAGCAGTGAAATAGCCAGCCCTCCCGGTGGAGAAGAGATATACCGTCTTGCAAGTAATCGTGGATATTTCCGTTCTGAACCAAATGACCATCTTTTTGAGATTAGAAATGAGATTGTAAGTGCTTTAAGAAAATTGGATATAAAAGTAAAATATCATCACCACGAAGTTGGCTATTCTCAATCTGAAATAGAATTCAAAATAATGCCTGTTGAATTGGCAACTGATGCTACCGTATTAGCAAAGAACATCAGTCATAGAATTGCAAAAAAGCATAATAAGATAATCTCATTCTTGCCCAAAATCATCCCCGGTGAAGCAGGTAATGGAATGCATATCCATCTATTCCTTTTAAAAGATGGCAAAAATATTTTCAATGATGAAAATGGTTTATACAAATTAAGCCAAACCGCACTCAATTTCATTGGAGGAATTTTAAAGCATGCTTCATCTTTGTCAGCTATTACTAATCCAACAACAAATTCATATAGAAGATTAATTGCAGGTCTGGAAGCTCCTTCGAAAGCAGTTTTTGCAGAAGGAAACCGTTCTGCTGCGATAAGAATCCCTGCTTATGTAAAGAACCCACAGGAAAGGAGATTTGAATACAGACCCTCTGATGCAACATGCAATCCATATTTAGCTTTTACTGCGCTGATAATGGCTGGTTTGGATGGTATCAGAAATAAAATTGATCCAGTAAAGCAAGGTTTTGGTCCAGTTGAAACCAACTTATATGACCTCTCAAAAGAAGAGTTGGATAAAATGCCTTCATTCCCAGACTCATTGGAATTTGCATTAAAAGGTCTTGAATCTGATAATGACTATCTTACTTATGAAGATGTATTGCCAAAACATTTACTTGAAAAATGGATATCTGTAAAAATGAAGGATATTAATGATATGCAAAAAATTCCACATCCATGGGAAATTGCTAGATATTATGACCTTTAGAGAAAATTCAAAATAAATTGAAATAATAAACTCAAAATAGTAAATATACATTCCCATTTTGTTCAAATGTTATTTGTATAAATGAGAAAACTAAACCGCTCCATCGTATTTATCTTTTATATACTGAGCATTTTAATATTATCTTTAAACTGTAATATATTTGCGCATAAGCATATACAAAATCTTCAAACAATGATTGATAATGCAAACTCCGGAGATACACTATTCCTTAAAAATGGAACATATGAAGCTACACCAAAACCCATTATTGAAAAAATCTGTGGAAACTGTATGGAGCCACTTACTGATGTTCAAGCCACTGTTGGATTTCATATAAATGATAAGGCTCTTACAATTTTTGGTGAAAATCCTGATAGTACAATCTTGATCACAAATGCTGGTTATGGAATTCTTTTCGAAAATAGCTATGGCTCTTCAATAAATAATCTAACAGTTACAGGTGGTATTCGTGATACAGATGGAAATGCTACTGATGCTGGAATAGTTGTAAAAAGTAGTCGGGCTACAATTGAAAATGTTCATATTGTTAACAACACTCATCGGATTGACACAGTTGTTGTAGGCATTGGTGGAGTATTTGGTAGAGAAGGTGGAGAATTATTTATCCGCAATAACATAATAAGAAATAATGGTTGGGACGGTGTTGCACTTTATAGAGGAGCAACTGCTGTTATTGCTGATAATATTATCGAGACAGGAAGAGGGGCTGGAATAGGAATTACCTGGGATGCAAGCGCAATAGTTTATAGAAACAGAATATCAGGATATTGGAAAGGAATCGGAACATTTGGAGAATCACGAGCAGTTGTTAGAAACAATGCTGTATTTGATAATCTTGGTTGGGGAATTATCGCAACTGGAAATGCTTATATGGAAGTGCTCAACAATGTTATCTACCACAATGGCAATTGCGGATTTGCTGTCTGGCGAGAATCTGCAAGAGGAATATTAAAAAATAACATCATTACTAAAAATGGCTGGAAAGATGAGTGGGTATGCCCTTGTGTTGGAGTTTGGATGAATACTTCATTGGACAACTTTCTAATATTATATAATAATGTCTGGGATAATTCTGATGGAAATTATGAAGGACTTGAAGACAGAACTGATAAAAACGGGAATATTTCTAAAAACCCATTGTTCTTAAAGGATAATTCATTTATATTAAACCAGGACTCTCCATGTATAAATTCAGGTGACCCAATTATAATCGATACTGATGGAACAAGGTCTGATATGGGAATATATGGTGGACCTCTTGGTAATTGGGAACCAAAAATTATTGAATAATTTATGAGAAAAATTATTTAGTATATTATTAAATAAATTTGTTTATTTCTGGCAAATAAATTATTTATATTTGATTCAGGATACTCGATACTGGATGCCAGATGCAAGATGCCAGATTCCAGAT
>DAOVPZ010000022.1 GCA_030628975.1 Candidatus Cloacimonadota bacterium | reverse complement strand
CCCAATACCCACCTTTATCAGGTCCAATTCTTTTAAGAAGGCCTTTTTGTTTTAGATTATTCAAATGATATTTAATCCCATCTTCACTTATTCCAATTAGTTCTGCTAATTCTCTTCTTGTTATTTGGGGTTCTCCTTTTATTATTTCAAAAATTTTCTGGGTAGTTTCTGGGTATTTTCTGGGTAGTTTTCTGGGTATCAGTAATAACTTCCCAATATCCGCCTTTATCAGGTCCTATCCTTTTAAGAAGACCTTTTTGTTTTAGTTTATTTATGTGTTTTTGGATTGCGGAAGGATTTATATTTAATATGTCCGATAATTGCTTTCTTGATATTTTGTTATTTTGTTCAATTAAATTTAATATTTCTTCCTGTCGTTCAGTTAATTCTGACCACCTTTTCTGACCACCTTTTCTGACCACCTTTTCTGACCACCTTTTCTGACCACCCTTTCTACCCACCTTTTCTCCGACCTTACCACCGACTTTTCTACCCACTTTTTCTCCGACTTTTTTATCTATTTTCTTATTCCAAAAAATAATCTTAAACTTCAACAGTTCTTCTTTAAATTCTGGAACTATATTTTCATATTGCTTACAAGATTCAATGATATTAGAAAAACCTCGTCCCCATTGCTCAATAATCTTTAATTCAGAGAATACTCTGCCGATTACGATATTACGCAATTTAGAGAAATCTATTTTTCCAATATCTTCAACAGAATATCCAGCAGGTAATTCACCGGGACTGCTTATCTCAATACTATTATCAAAAATAGCAACTTTGATGTCCTGACCTTTCAAAAGGTAATTTCTATGAGTTACTGCATTGACAATTGCTTCTCGCAAAGCAGGAAGAGGATATTCATATTTTTCTTCTCTATATACATCTCCAATTGTAGCAGATAGTTTTATATTTGATTTGATAAACTTTATTGTTGCTTCAATCTGGTTAATAAGACTTCCACGAAATTCAGCTTTATCAATAAATATATCAGGAGTATTTCCTTTAAAATGAGCACATTTTATCTTTGCATAATCATATTCAATATATTCTTTCTTTGGGAACAGTAACATTCCTGCCACAGTTGGATAGATTTTCCTATCACTCCTTGCTAAAAGATTGAACATAAAAAGATGATCTTCTTTTATCTCAATATCCTTTTTTTCTTTAAAAAATTTTTTCATTTTTAGAAAATCAATGTCATCTTTTGAAAATCTATAGTCAATTTGAGAATCATAACTGATATTTTCACCTCTTAATTGTAAGGATTTAATTATCTCTTTGCTTGCAAGTCTGGTTGTAGAACCAACTCTAATATAAGTTCCTTGTTCCATTCCTTTATTTTTTAGATAATATGGGGTTTCAATTCCCAATGGTGTTTTTATTACAACTATTGTTTTATTCTGTTCTGTTATAAATACTGCATCAATGCGGATAGTAGGATTTATACTATCAAATACTATATTTGATAATTGCTCTTCCAAATCAAATGGTTGTGCTATTCCGACGATTTTTTTATTGTCATCAACACCAAAAACAAAATTTCCACCACTCCCATTAGCAAAAGCTATAATTGTTTGGAGCACTTTTTCTTTATTAAAATCATTTAATTCTCTTTTGAATTCTAATGTCTTACTTTCTTGCTTGTATAGTAATTCTTTCATATTTATATTAACCTCTTATCTTTAAAACTAAAATAGTTGTTTTTTGCCACAATAATATGATCAATCACATCAATTCCCAGAATCTTACCAGATTCTACCAATCTTTTGGTAATTTCCAAATCATCTTCTGATGGCTGAGGGTCGCCTGAAGGATGGTTATGCACTATAATTACAGATGCAGAAGAATTTTTAATCGCTGGCAGAAATACTTCTCTTGGGTGTGCTAAACTTGCACTTAATGTGCCTGTTGATACTTTATCTACACCTATTAAATTATTTCGTGTAGTTAATGAAAGGATATAAAAACTCTCTTTCTTTTTATTGCCGATTTCATTTCGCAAAAGTTTGAATACACTTTCAGGTCCCTCAATTTTTTCTCCGAATTTTGTAATGTGCAATTCTGCTTTTTCACCCAATTTGAAGGCAGCTTGCAGTTTGCAGGCAGTAGCAAAACCGATGCCCTTTACTTTTTTCAATTCCTCAATACTTGCATTTTTCATATTATTAAGATTTCCAAAGTGTGCAAGCAGGTTCTGGGCAACAGTTAAGACAGTTTGTCCTTTGCCACCTTTCTCAATTATTAATGCCAATAATTCTTGAGTGGAAAGATTATCTGCACCAACTTTTTGCAATCTTTCTCTTGGTCGCTCTTCTATTGGTAAATCTCTAACTGTGTATGTTTTGTTTTCCATAACTTTTAATAAATTTTCTTAATTTTCCAATATACAAGTCAAGTTTTACTTTTTGTTTGAATTTATTATTGGTAAAAATTAAAGATGTATTTCTATTCTGATTTGTATTTGAAGTATATTTCGAATAGTATTTTATTAGAAATTTATAGTCAGCCCTACTCTGTGAGAATTCCCCAAATCATTGTTTGTAATAAATGCGTAGTTAATATTATATCTTTTATATTGAATTCCCATTCCTGCAGAAAAATATTTATCATAAAACCCAGAACGGAATGAAAGCTGGTTGTTGTATGTAAATTCTAATCCAGCATTACGGGTTAATTTATATGTATTGTCCCAATCGTAAGCCAATATGATTTCTGATTTGATAAAGTCAAGGGGCTGAACTATAGCTAATCCTATTTTTGGATTAGTAATAATTTCATCACTATGCCTAGATTTTGTATCCCAGGTAATTTCTGTACCAGCAACATCTTGAAGATTAAGGGCAAACTTGATTGCACCAAGCCAATCCACATCTGTAAGTAATGCAAAATCTGTCTTTATCATAAAAGAAAGATCAAATCCTGTGCCCTCACCAGTATATTTTTTTAGCTTATTAGGTATCATTTTCCCCATATTTCTTTTGATGTATTTGAATGTTCCTCCAAAATATAGATCTACTGGTAAGTCAAAAAGTGCCCACCCTAAATTGATAATATTGGATAAATTTTTTGCAAAAGCAAATTCAAAAAGTTGGTCTGTACTACTGAATGTTCCATCAGGGTCACCTGTAAGTTGTTCTTCAACATCTGAAGATCTTATATCAACATTGGTACCAATAAGCCATTTTTCATCATAGAATGGTATATCATCAATAGAGAGTTGTGTGAAACTAATGCCAATTGTAGTATTTGCTGGCAAGGGAATGCAAAAAGAGAAGAAGTCATAAGCAGCTTCATTATTGTATAGGAATGCTCGCATTACCTCAATCTCAATTTCCTTTATCTGGGCTAAGCCGGAAGCATTCCAGTAAATAGCACTTCCATTATCAGCTACAGCAGCAAAGGCACCCCCCATTCCGAGTGGTCGAACTCCGCTTCCAATCATCATAAAATCACCAGCATATCTACCAGCTGATAAAGTTTGTGGAAGTAATAAAATTATGATGACTATTAAAAATTTCTTCATCTTAATATTGCCAGCTTCTCTATTTTTTCAATTACTTTCTTACCTTTTTTTGCAATGATTTTATAGAAATAAACTCCATTTGCCAGTTTTCTTCCATCAAAATCTGTACAATCCCATCCTCTTTCCTTACGAGGATATTCATGGTATCCCACAGTTGTTGCCAGGTCCGATAATGTATTGACCAATCTCCCTGATACTGTAAAAATTTTTATTGTGATATCATCTGCATCATCTGTTAAAGTATATGTAAATCTTGTTCTTCCTTCATTATTTGGGTCACTTGTTAATGAATACACAGGATTTGGATAGTTCCCAATATTAATTATATTAAACTCTTTTTGAACGGAGAAATTAACAACATATTCTTGATAATTTCCATTAGCATCACTTACAGAAATAATAATTGAATAACTTCCTTCATCCACATCTATTTGATATTTAACAGGAACTAAATTTAGATTTTGATTGGAGATATGGTAATTTGTTACAGTCTCACCATTCAGAAAGAGTTTAATCTTCTCTACATTAATTCCATTGTCATCCTGAAGAAGAAATGAAAAAGTAGCATTATCATCAACATATTCACCGTTGGTAAACTCTTGACCCTCTACATTCACATCAATTATGGGAGGAGTAAAGTCATTGTTCTGGAAGAGAGAGAAAATACCTGGTTTTTCTATAAAAGCATATTTAACAGAGTCACCCTCAGGATATATATCTCCCCCAACTAAAAACCAATGCATAAATTCAGGTTCATAACGATATATTTTAAAATTTCTTTTGTCTTCTGAAGATTGTGTTGAACTATCAGCTTCTGAATAATTAAACATGAGTTCAATATTTTTGCCATTTGTGAAAATGCCTGAAGTGGTTAATTTTGTGGAATCAAAGATACCGATTTCATAACTGGCTTTCTCGCCATTTCGTAGAAGGATTTGTGAAATGTCAGGTTGAGAATCAAAGTTATTTATTTCTTTTTTATTAATATAAAAATAACAATCTTCGTCTATAGTTCCTACAGGAAAGGTGACAACAAGATTGGAATCAAGGCTTGCATGAGAGGATGAGATATTTGAATTGACCAGAAAAGAATTTAGATATAATGTTTTTGAAATAGTATTATTTGTGTAGCTTAATTCTAAGAATATATGGTCTGGATTTGCAATAGCTGAAAAATAATATTCTCCAGAAGCAAGAGAGAATGGCAGAAAGTATTTCTTGGTTTGCATAGGGTATATACTTTCGTTTGTTGTAAGGCAAGCAACAACGGTGCTGCCATTAAAGACCTTCAAGATTGTGGGTGGAGATACAAGTTCTCCCACATTTCTTAGTTCGATTTCAAAGCATGTAGAATTATTATAGATTGTGTATTCGAAACTAAGGAGATTGATATCTGGTGCTGTTAATTCATAGGTATAATAACTATCACTAATCCTGAAATTATCTAAATAGAGTTCCTCATTTGTTGCTTCTTCTGTTGTATCAGTCTCTATTATCTGGATTTGAATATCTCCTTTTTTATTTACTGAATAGTAATATTTTTTATATTCATTTACCTCAGAACCAGAAATATTGCCAATGGTATTCCATTCCCCGGCTCCAACTTTATATTGGACACCATATCTGGCACACCTTGAAGTGTCTATAGATGGCCTATACAATTTATAATAGAATGAAATAGCACCAATATTTCGTTTTGTAGGTGACAACAGATAAGAACCAATTTTATTAGACAGTTTGACTGTATTTCCTTCATAAGCGTTTTCACTTGAACACATACCATTAAATGTAATCCATGTTCCTCCACTACCATTATATGTATCAATGCCACTTGACGAGTTATCTTCCCAGCCATTAAAATTTTCTTCAATATTAATTATATTTTGATTACCTAAACTATCAATAGATTCAATTTGATAGCAGACAGTATTTTTTGTGTAGAATGTAGGTATATTATTAATCGTCGTATAATTTATTCCGTTTTCTATCATGGGAATTTTATTTGGTATTAACTGATTAGTCCACCAGATACATCTTACAGTATCAACCCCATCTTTATCAAATACTTTTGCAGAAATTGTGACAGAATCTCCAAGACAAGGAACTGAGGGGAAAGTTTCAATATCAAAAATTGCAGACTTGCCAACAGTAAAAATCGTATAACCAATATAATCGCTTGTATCGTCATAAGCATAGCTTCTAACTATTTGAGTAAATTCTGATTGCGTTTGGGTTGTATCAATGATATATTCATATCCAGACTCATTGTAGAAAATTCTATTAATATTATAAAGCTCAACTTGCTTTTTCTCTCCTTCGTAATATGGATCGGGTATTAAGTCCTGCTCATCAGTAACATAATATGCAACTCTATTTAATGTTGAGTCTATATTATTTATGAATATTTGAACAGTATCTCCCAACACGAATTCATAACTATTAAGATTAACATTAAGTTTCTTATTCTTTTTAGGAAGCACAATATTTATTGCTGGGTCTCCCATATAATTAAAAGACCTGAGAAATGTTAAACCTGTGGAGCCAAAACCATGATAAATACAGTATTCGATTTTGGAAAGATTGGTAAGTTCTACAAAATTACGCATATTTCTATTAAAGATGTTATTAAGCATAAATTCTGCTAAAACTTCATCCTGGGTTAGAAATCCTTTACCAGCACCACCAAAGAATCCAATAGCTCCTTTTTCCGGTTCAATAATAAATGCCTCTCCCAGAGAGCTACACTTTGCGTATTCAAAATTTGAAGTATAACATGTCAGACTACTAATAATGGGATAATTATCATTAAAAAGAGTAGAAATATCTGCAAGGTTCAACAAGTTAAGGTCTGACCATATTTGTCCACCACCATGTCCAATAAATTGTATAAATGCTGTACCATCATCGATATAGTCCTTTAAATCAGTTGTACCTCCCCAGTATGGATGATCATGGGATTGTTGAGCATAAATTCTGGAAACTCTAAATTCATCTGGGATGTATTCCTCTTTCAGACTTTCATTTTGATCTTCAAAAATTCCGGAACCTCCTGCAATTAGCATGCAGTGATTACGCCAGGTATCAAGATAGTTTTTTGTAGTATTATAGTGGATAGATTTTTCTAAAACTGGAGCGATTTGTTCCTTTTCCCAGATTGGAATTCTGCCAATCGATAAATCAGGTAGTTCATCATCTCCAACAATACAAGCGAACCAATTATCATCAACGGTTGCCCCGATATGATATGACCAGCTCATCTTTGTAGGAATTATACTGTATTTCTTTTTTGGGGAATAACTTCTTTCATCATAACAGGCATCACCTAAAAGGAGAACATATTGAACAATAGGTTCTTGCCAATTATTATAGGCATATTTTAGGAAATCCTGGATTGCTTGAGCAGATCTTATTCCATAGTTAAATTCATCAAAAATATCTTCGATTGCAATTGGCTTTACAGTGAGATTTCCAAATTCCTGCCAATGAGCAACAAATTCAGGTATTGCTTCATCCTTAATAAAATCTCTAATAGAAATTAAGATATAATCTGCCTGGTTAAATTTATCATGTAGATTGCTGGGCATATCTGGTTTTACAAGTTTGGGAACTAATTTTTGTTGGGAATTAACTGCAATATATTTTGTCAAATCATCAATTACTTCGTCTTGAAATATGACAATAAAAGGTGGTCCACCAGCAGGCATTGTTGATTCAATGCTAACATTTTCAAGCTTACTTACTCCAATTTTGTAAATATCTATATCTGAAGATTGGAAGCCATTAATTTCAAATTGGAATAATCCAGATTCATAAAATGAAGGTTTATTAAATTCAAGGATGTCATCATAAGGAATAAACTCTCGCCAATAAGTGATATCGATATAGTCCAATATAACCATATCATAGCTTGCATCAGTATCCCCGGGCATAGAAATATAAATCATATTAGTCCCATCATTCAAGTTGTCATTTGACATTGTACCAGTAATGATTTGTTCTGTTTGATTCCACCAATTTTCAGATCCGACTTGAGAAGCATTTATGTAAACCAGGGCATGATGCTCACCTGTATTCTGTGAACTGCTATAAGTACCTCCCAATAAAGAAATACTAACTTCAGCACTTCGATCAATTGCATGAATTGGTACTGGGTTATGGAGTATGAAAGAAAAATTTTTCATAGCTGGAGCACTGATTTGTGTCCAGAACCAATAATCCTCCCTATTGTAAACCTGACTGAGTTTGTTATAAATATTTTGTTGTTCTAAATGGATAGTTGTATCAAAATAATAAGGTCTTTTATATTTTCGGGGATCAGTTTCGTATAATCCGCAATCTTCAACAGCAAGTCTGGCACCTAAATGGTTTTCATTGTATTCAAGTATAAAACAATTTTCCCATGAGTAATTGTTATAAAAGCAATCTTTTCCATGATTAATATCAGCATAAAATTCAAAGTAATCTTCATCATCGAATGAACCATCAAATTCACCGGAAAAATAGATTGGGATAGGATTTCCTTTATTGTATAATTCAAGAAACTTTGGATTTATTTCATCGATGTCAAAATCAAACTGATATTCAAATTGCAAGGAATCTTGCCAAAATGAAATTGTATCCTTTAGAAAAGAGTAAGTTATTTTGTAAATACCTTTTTTATCAATAATAAATTGGAATTTATTTATAACATTTTCGTCTTGTCTTTGTTTTGGATAATAGGAAGTTTCCCTTTCTTTTCTCCAATTTTTTGAGAATTGATTGTTTAGTATAAGATCATCAGCGATTCTATCAATATAATTTGATACTGGGAAAACATTTCTTTTCTTACTTCCAGTTAAGGCAATAGTAATTGTTAAATCAGTATAAATTTTTAGTTTGTTTTCCCCGGGATTAAACTGAAAAGGGAAGATTCGGACTACACCCAAATTTCTATCTCCCACATATCCAACAACTTCAGATTCAATTATCTTTCCCGGAAAATATGAGCGTTTTTGGTAACTCGCTGGAATTTCAAAGCTTGTTATTAATTTGTCATTTCTCTCAATATAAGTTGGATTATAAGCTATATTTTTATTTTCAATTAACTTGTAATTTGCAGATATTATTTTTGCTGAAATATTTCCATTAGGAGGTAGGCCAATTACTTTAGAAAGAAATGGAAGTTGTGGAGCACTTTCTTCACTAATTCTAAGAAAGTCAATTTTTGGAAGGGCAATATTTTGATATAGTTGACCTTCAATATTAATATCAGAGAAAGAGTATTCATCTATATGAAGTTTTAGCTGAATATTATTTTCTGTTATTTTTGTAATTGTGAAATTATTTTCAGAAGATAAATAATTGAAGGTGAAAAGAAATAGGATGCTTACAACAAGAATTCTTTGCATAAGTTACTTGTTAGATGAGATTTTTTGAATCCCTTTTTGTGCAATATCAGTTCTGAAGTACATGCCTTCAAAGGAGATGTTTTTTAAGTTTGTATATACTTTTTCTTTTGCATTAATTAAATTATCTGCAATAGCTGTTACAGAGACAACTCTTCCACCATTGGTTAAGTATTGTCCATTTTCACATTTAACTCCAGAGAAAAAAAGTAATACTTCTTTGTCATCAATATTTTCAATCCTTGATATTTTTTTCCCCTTTTCATATTTTCCCGGATAACCTTGGGAAGCCAATACCACAGCGACTGCACTTTTATTTTTCCATTTAAGTTCGATTCTATTAATTTTCTTTTCAGTGATTGCTTGACAAATATCAACCAAGTCATTTTCTAATAATGGAAGTATTACTTGAGTTTCCGGGTCACCAAGACGGCAATTGAATTCCATTACTTTTGGTTCGTCTTTTGTAATCATCAGACCAGTATATAAAATTCCATTAAAAGGACGACCTTCTTCTATCATACCTTTTAATGTAGGGGTGATAATTTTATCATCTATCTCTTTTTTTAGATTTTCTTGAAAGATAGCTGGAGCATAAGCACCCATTCCGCCGGTATTTGGACCTTTATCTCCATCTCTTAATTGTTTATGGTCTTGAGAGAGAATTGTTGATATAAAATGATTTCCATCACAGAAGGCAAAAAGTGAAGCTTCCTCACCCTCCATGAAGTCTTCAACAATAACTTTATGACCAGCTTTTCCAAGCATATCATAATGCATCAGGTGATTCAATATAATTTCTGCATCAGTATAATTATCGCAAATAAATGTACCTTTGCCACCAGCAAGCCCATCTGCTTTTATTACCAATGGTCCGCCAGCTGGCGGATGATGAAGGATATAATCCAATGCCGGGACAATGTCATCAAATGTTTGATATTTTGCAGTTGGAATATTATATTTTTTCATGAAATTTTTAGCAAAGATTTTACTGCTCTCAATCTCAGCAGCCAATTTTGAAGGACCTATTATATTTATTCCAGCATTAAGAAATTCATCAACGATACCATCAGCAAGAGGTTGCTCGGGTCCAACAAATGTAATATCAATACCTTCTGATACAGAAAATCTTAGAATATCTTTTTGGTTATCCAGAGGAATTAGTTGAGCAAGATTTTCCATGCCACAATTGCCTGGAGCAGCAAAAATTTGATTAACTTTGGGACTCTGGGCAAATTTCCAAACCAATGTATGCTCTCGAGCCCCACTTCCTATTACTAATACTTTCATTATTATCAGTTAAATTAGTTGAATCAGTTGAATTTGTTGAATCAGTTCAACCAATTTACCAGTTCAACCAGTTAACCAGTTCAACCATTTCAACCGATTAGAATTTTAGCTTCACACCCAAAGCGAAAGATGTGATAGTTTCATCATCTCCTGAAATCTTACCATCTCCATTAAGATCTTCATAATACTCTTTATAATCTGCTATAAGTATTGTATTGGCAGATAATTCATAGCCGAGTTGTGCTTCTATAATGGCATTTGGGCTTTTCCATGTAGTAATGTCTTTAACTTTTGATTGAGAATATCGAGCATAAGCATAAGATAATTTAGGGATTAAACCTTTTTTGATATTAGCTTGTCCAATGATAGTTTTTCCCATATTATAATCATCACCACTAATATCTTCATAAGCAATTGAGAAATCAATAATATTAAATAGATGTGTGATTAGTTCACCCCGCCAACCATTTGAGCTTTTGATACTATCTAACAAGCTTTCTTTGGTTACAACAGAATCACCCATAATGATTGCTCTTTCATTATCATACAGATAATTGAAATAGTTTGGTTCAAATTTCTTTCCGAATATTCTGTATTCAAGATTCAGATCGAATATTAAGAAGCGTGCACCAAAGCCCGGGAAAATAAAGCCACTTCCATAGTCTAATATATGAGCAAATTCTCCATAATTATATAATTTGAACAGCTTTGTATTTAAAAGAGGAATAGTATAATCGAGACCTACAGCTGTAAGGCTTTCTTTTTTCCCTAATTTGAAGACTCTTTTTAAATTCAAAGAATCTAATGGTGTTCCAGCATCAAGAATATTATCATTATTTGCATCTAAATCAACAAAGCCAGTTGAATCACCCCCAACTTCAGTTGAATCTCTTGGATCAGGCCAGCCATCTCCATCAGTATCTGCCCACCAGTTTTCATCATCAGGAAAATCATCAAATTTATCTGGATAACCATCT
>DAOVPZ010000124.1 GCA_030628975.1 Candidatus Cloacimonadota bacterium | reverse complement strand
AATCCAGCCAATACTTCTCCAGGACGCTTCCCAATTTTCTGCGGTATCTATTAACATTGGCAAATATTTTCCTCGACACAAAATATACATGTAAAATTATTTTAATTAATCCTATGGTTAAGATTTGGAAAAGAAAGTAACGATGTAGTTACAGTTCCTATTCAAGCTATTTTCCAGGATGAGAATGGGAATAATATTGTTTATACAATAAAGTCAGACACATCGATTACTTCGCAAATTGTAAAAACCGGTATTAATGACCTTGAAAAAGTGGAAATCATTGAAGGAATTGCAGTTGGAGACACAATATCATTAAAAGAAAAACCTAAAACAGATTCTGAAAATGATAAAAGAAGAAGAGGAAGGATAAATTAAAAAGATTAACCTTGCGAAGGTTGAGAACCTTCGCAAGGTTGGTATGCGAAAATGTCATTTCATAAAGAATGTTTTTACCATATATACAACCGTGGTTGTAATAAAGAACTGATATTCTATAATGATAGAAACTACCTATTTCTATTACAAAAA
The DNA here is from genome assembly GCA_030628975.1 of Candidatus Cloacimonadota bacterium. Lineage (GTDB taxonomy): Bacteria > Cloacimonadota > Cloacimonadia > JGIOTU-2 > JGIOTU-2 > JAGMCF01. The sequence continues at coordinate 3,477 of DAOVPZ010000124.1, read as the reverse complement.
ATAAAATCTACTTATAAAAAATATGGAGCTAATATCATTGCTTATTGTTTACCCTGTGTAATAGGATGTATTATAGCTTATGTGGATAATTATAACCAGAATGAATTACCTTTTTTTGGTATTTGTGAAAATATAGTCATTATTACACGGGGTGAAATGCCCAATCACTATCATCTCTTAGTAAAACAGCTGACAGACCAACCATTGTCTGATTGGATAAGAAACATTTTCAATGGATATACTCAAGCAATTAATAAAGAGCAAGGGAGATCCGGCACATTGTTTGAAGGGAGAGCCAAGCATATTTTAATTGATAAAGAGGAATATTTGATACATTTAGTACGATATATTCATTATAATCCTGTTGCAACCGGATTAGTTGATTCACCTGAAGAGTGGCTATATTCTAATTATTTAGAGTGGATTGGCAAAAGGAATGGCTCTTTATTTGATAAAAAATTCTTTTCAATTTATTTCAATAGTTTTGACGAATATCAGAAGTTCATGGAAGAATATAAAATTGGGAAACAATTAGAGAAAAAGCTCAAGGGCTACTATTTGGGATAAGAACCCTTGCGAAGGTTGAAAACCTTCGCAAGGTTGAATGAAAGGGAAAAACAATGAAAAAGATATATTACATATTTCTGTTTTTATTACTCTTACCGATTTGTTTATCAGCAAATCCAGTCACAGCCGACGATGTTGAACAGGCTGTAAAAACGCAGCTTGCTTATAAAAATAAATCGGTTGAATATTCAATCGCAGAAATTTCTGTTGTTGAAGACGAAAATAATCAGGTAAAACTGTGTTTTATTGTAGACCTCCAACCTAAAGGGTTTATTGCTCTTTCTTCAGACACCGATATTACGCCAATTATCGCATATTCTTTCAGGACAGATTTAGTCAAAGACGAGAAAAATCTTCTTTATTATATGATAATGAAAGATATGGAATTCAGATTAGAAGCTAAATCTCAATTCGCTTCTGAGAAGATTGCCACTAATAATACTCTTTGGAAGAATTATATTTCTGGAAATATTGAAGAGCTAAAAACCAAAAATTTTCAACAATGGCCTGAACCAGGAAGTACTTCCACAAGCGGTTGGATTGAAACTACATGGTCACAAGGTTATCCTTATAATATGTTTTGCCCATTAGATAATAGTGGTCAACGTTCTGTCGTGGGTTGCACAGCTACGGCAATGGCTCAGATTGTAAACTTCCATGAATATATTGGTAGTGCGTCTTTCTCTGATACAGACGATTATACTACATGGTCCCAAGGTATTCATATTGATGATGATCACGAAGAAAGAGATTTTCCATCTTTTCCAGAGTTAAATGTATATTTAGATACTTTGCGTTATCACTATGAAAATAATATAACATTAACTAATGATGATAAAGCTACTCTTTCTTTTGCCTGTGGCGTTTCTGTTGAAATGGATTATAGTTCATCAGGGTCAGGTGCTTGGCCCGATCCAGAGGCTTTCATAAATAAATTTGGTTTTGATTCTGCACTTTGGATGGATTCTGATGAATGGGGTTTCTATGATTCATTATGTACTGATATGATGAATGCAAGACCAGCAGAACTGTGTATCTATACTTCTGGCTGGAACAATGGACATGCAATTGTCAGTGACGGATACAATACAGATGATGAATACCATCTTAATTTTGGCTGGGGAGCAACTCAACCTAATCTTATAACTACTGCATGGTACTCTTTGCCACAAGGCATGCCAGCAGGATATTGCATTGTGTATAGTGCTGTCCTCAATATTGAAGGTGGAGATAGACCGTTAACTGTATCTGGAGATGTCTATGCCGATGGTGTAAATCCAATTGGCACACACATTACTTTTGAAGGAGATTATAATTATTCGATAACTGTTGAAGATTCAAATGGTTTTTATGAAATACCTACAGTATTTTCAGGATATTACACAGCAAGTGCACTTTTAGGAAGACTATATTATCAAACAAAAGAAGTTTATATTGATTCAACTCATTCTGTTATTGATTTCAACTTATTTAATTATGAAAGTGTTACAGGTGTAGTTTCTGTGGAAGGTGGTGCTGACCCAACTAGCACAATAATTAATTTTGTTGGAGATTACAATTACTCTACAGTAGTTGATAGTTTAAATGGTGAATATGAGATTTTAGATGTAATGCCAGGGCATTATACTGCTACAGCAAGTCTTAATCGGATTTATTATCAAACAAAAGAAGTAGACATTGATAGTACAAATATGATTGTAAATTTCGAATTAGAAAATTATTGTTATCCAACAGTTGTTAGTTATTGTAGCGATCCTTCAATAATTCTTGATTTAGGTTATGAATATACTTTGAAAATTGCAACTCGTTTTACACCTGATGAGTTAGGAAAAAATATTGGAGATATAATTGGTAAGGTTTCATTTTATTCTCCTGCAGCTTCTGATTTTTGTCTTATTACAATTAAAATTTATGAAGGTGGATCACCAGAAAATCCTCCGGGAGAATTGGTTTATGAAGCACCTATGGGGGTTTTTCCTGTTGATACCTGGGTAGATCATTATATTGAAACTCCTATTGAGATTTTACCCCTTACAGAATATTGGGTTGGGTATGAGATTTATACTTTGAATGGTAAAGTTGGATGGATGGATGAAGGTCCGATGGAACCTGATAAAGGAGCGTGGATATGTCCATCAGGCTGGGTTTGTCTTTCTATGAATCCAGATTATGACAGGAATTGGCTTATTGAGATGACATTATTTTCAACCACAGGTCATAGTACTGATGAACCCTGGCAGAATAATTCTAATGAATTATATTTAACGAATTATCCTAACCCATTTAGTATTTCTACCACAATTTCTTTTTTAGCCACCAGTCTTCGCTACGCTACGCCCCGGCAGGCAGAGATAAAAATATATAATATTAAAGGGCAGTTAGTAAAACAATTGTCAATTGACAATCGTCAATCGTCAATCATCTGGGCTGGGAAAGACGAGAATGGAAGACAACTTTCAAATGGAATTTATTTCTATCAGTTAAGTTCGGAAAATGTTGAATCAGAAATTAGAAGGATGATTTTGTTGAGATAAAATTTGAGTGCATATGGCTAACTGTAATACTTTTATTTGACAAATAATTGGAGAGAAATAATTTAGTAAAAAAATAAATAATAAATACAGGAGGAATGAAATGGCAAAAGTGGACTTAACACTTAAGAATCTGGATGAGGTATTTCCATCTGATTTCACGGAAGAGCAAAAAGCTAAAGGGAAAACACTATTTCTTAAAAGATTAGCTGAAAGTACTCATCGGTATTATGGTGGAAAGATTCAGATAGCACCGAAAGCTGGTGTCTTTGGTTTCAACTGGTTTAATGTCTGGTACACTCCCGGGGTATCAAAAATATCAACAACAATAAGAGATGACAATGAAACCTCTTATGAACTGTCAAACAGAGGAAATTTT
>DAOVPZ010000132.1 GCA_030628975.1 Candidatus Cloacimonadota bacterium | reverse complement strand
TTAGGATTTCTTGATTTTACTATATTTTCGTCTGAAACGTTCAATTCGACCAGCACTATCAACCAATTTCTTCTTTCCAGTATAGAATGGGTGACACTGGGAGCAGATTTCTACATGGATTTTTGGCATAGTGGAATGAGTTTCAAATGTATTTCCGCATGCACATGTCACCATACATTTTTGATAATTAGGATGTATTTTTTTCTTCATTTATATTTCTCCAAATATTTCTCAAATTTAATAAAGTTTAAATTTTAATTAATACAAACTTTTTTTTATTAAATACTATTGTCAAATTTTATTTACAAAATGAAAATTCAAAAAAAAATTAATTTTTAAAATCCAAGTTACTTATAAACTTCTTAGCATTTTTCAAATGTGTCCCAGCCCAATATACTTTTCCACAAAGTAAACATTGAAAAAATCTTTCTTGAGTTTGATAAACATAAGCAGGCACAATATCTTTCACATACTCTTTATCAATAGGGGTAGTTTTATGATTACAAATTGGGCATCTTATGAACATTCTATTAGTTGATAATTTTATTTCGTTTTTTAGTTCAAGCAGTTGGTCCTTCAGATTATCTTTTGTTATGAAGATTATCTTTATTTGATGTTTTCTTTTTTTGAAAAAATGGTTTCTTGTGATCAAAATTCTGTTATCACTATTTGCAATACTGAGTAAAGTTGCATTGCTGATTTTGTTTTTGTAGAATGTATCGTATCCCAAAATCCGTAGCCACTTTGCGAGTTTCCCCAGCATTTTATCAACTGCAAAACGAGGATTATTTTTCATATAAAAAACACCAAATTAAATTTCAAATTTCAATCCCCGATTTACTCGGGGACAAAGTTCAAATAATCCGCCAGCTGGCGGACAAATGACAAAATTTCAAAGATATAAACTATTTGAATTTTGGCTTTTGACATTGATTTGGTATTTGTCATTTGGTATTTGTCATTTCTTTTTCTTCTGTTCCACCTTGGTTATTTCAAAAACTACAGTTCCTCCACCAGTGTAAGATACGGGGTCTAAACACTGAACATAAGCCTTATTTTTATTCTTTCCTTTTCCCGATAAACCCCATTTATCTGGATTAGAAACTTTAAGAGCATTATAATGTGGAAGCAAGGAAGCTATGGAGTGCATACAAAGAGGAATATCAGTTATTAATTTGTACCCATTTTCCAATTTGAATGAGTCTCCCATTTTATATACAGGGCAATAACCTTTAATTTCTTTGACTTTAATAATTAAGTTCATTATTTTTACTCCAAACTTATTTTAATTTATTAAAAATATTGTCAATTTATTTCTGATATTATTAATTTGGTTTTGAGAATCAATAATATGCGAAAAGAAAGAAAGATTGATAAGGAAAATATCATAAATGCTGTAGTAGCTCTTTATCTTAATCTAATCAGATTTAATACACAAAAGATTACAAAACGGGAAGTTGAAATTGTATATAATATTATTAAATCCACATTCAGCGAGGAAGATATTCATCTACATCAAATCCAGAAACTTATAGAAAATCCTTATCCATTAAAACAGGCAGTAAATGTTATTAAAAGTCACCTTTTCTTATCTGATAAACTAACCCTACTTATGAATTTATTAGTAATTGCACATATCAATGAGGATTTCTCTGTGGTGGATAGACTTGATATTTTAGAAGTTGTAGAAATGCTGCAAATAGATATTCATCAATATAGCCAGATTATTGAATTAATTGAAGGTCAATCAAAATATTTGGATATAAGATTAAAGGAATATGTCGAAAACTTGAATCAAACAATGTTAACGAATTTCCTGATTTTTGGAGAAAACCAAGACTGCGATTTACAATTTAAAGAGCATATCCCAAGAGATTACAACTTGATTATATTTATTATTGAAGAACTTATCTTGATTGGCAGTTTTGTCGATAAAAGACACCGTATAGGTAGTTATATTTTAGAGCCAGATAGGTTATATAAGTTAGAAAAAGATGAAGTTCTAAACCTATCCTATCCGTCAGATATATCAAGCTTACAGATTACTTTTGATGACATAATGAAATTGTACTTTAGTAAGAAGAATCATATAACTCAGGTAATTAAATATTCAAAGGAAAGTTTTGATTTGGATATCGTACAAGAGAATAATCTGATTAATATACAGGTTTATAATGGTAACATCACAGTCAATGGCAGGAGTATAAGTTATAACAATAAATATGAATTAGCAATTAATGACTCCATTGTGATCAATGATGTTTTGGAATTTTCTACTCTGGATATATTAACTGAAAAATTACTATTTCGTAGAGAAGAAAGAAAATTTGATACATTATATATCGATACTACTGAACAATTCTTTCGTATTAATGAAAAGAAGTCAGTTCACTCGATTGCAAAGATTTCGAGGCAGCAAGATCACTATACATTTATCTCTCTAAATAAAAGTATTCCAATCTATTTGAACCATCGTCTATTGACTCAAGAAGAGGAATTCGAAATTACAAAAGATATTATATCTGTTGGTCAAACAAATTTTCAAATAAATAAATTTTTTGATATTGTTAAAATTGATTATGAGATTTCAAAACTTACAGTAAACAATCTTCATTATATGTTTTCAGAAGGATCCTTCTTAAATAGAAAGAAAGAACAGACAGTTGGACTTGATGAAATTAATTTTGATGTAAATAAAGGTGAAATTTTAGCAATTTTAGGACCAAGTGGTAGTGGGAAAACTACTTTATTAAAGTGTATTAATGGAGATATTATTCCAGATAAAGCAAGGATTGAAATTGATGACAATGATTTATATGAAAACTTCTCTCATTTCCAAAAATATATTGGCTATGTACCTCAAGATGACCTATTATTCACCAATTTGACTGTTTATGAGAATCTTTATTATTGTGGAAGATTACGTATGCCATATATAAAAAATCCTGAAGATATTAAAAAAAAGATAGATAATATTTTGGTGCAGATAGGTCTTTATGATAAGAAAGATTTGGTTGTTGGAACTGTACTGGATAAGAAATTAAGTGGGGGTGAGCGAAAGAGATTAAATATTGCTTTAGAACTTCTTTCAGACCCTTTGATTGTAATTTTAGATGAACCGACATCAGGCTTGTCTTCAAAAGATTCTGAAAAAGTTATTGAGATGCTTACTGATTTGAAGGAACAGGGGAAAATCTTAATTGCTACAATCCATCAACCTAATCCGGATATTTTCCAACAGTTTGATAAGGTTCTATTAATTGATAAAAATGGGACAGAGGTGTTTTTTGGAAAGACTGATGAAGTATTTCATTATTTTGATAATGAGCTTGAAAAAATAAGTTATGGAATAGGTAACTTGTTGAGGAAAAAAGAACTGAAAATGCCAGAATACCTTTTCGATGTCTTAGAATATCCATTATTAGATAGTTCAGGTAATCCTATCTCAAAAAGGGATAGTTCAGCTTCAGGAATCTCTGAAGAGCAAAGAAAATATCCACCGGAATATTGGAAGATAAAATTTAAAAAACATCAATTATTAGAAATCATTACAAAGAAAAGTGCTGAAAAGAAAAAAGAAGGACAGGACAGAGAGACAAGAAAATTTAGTCTATCCCAAACAAAATTAAGTATCAAGGAAAATTTTTCTCAAATTTACTATCTTTTTATCAGAAATCTAAAAAATAAATTAAAAAACAAGACAAATCTCTTTGTTACATTTTTTGCAGCACCTGTTCTTGCTTTATTAGTCTCTTTTATTTTACGATATTCTGAATCTGGATTTAGGTATAACTTTGCAGCAAATGTTAATTTAAAATTATT